>DAIOEY010000022.1:16711-18533 GCA_036745995.1 Acidimicrobiales bacterium
TTGAGCGGTGCGCCGACGCCTCAGGTTCGTCCGAGAGCGGCGGTCACCGGTCCGACCTCGACGTCACGCTTCGTGGGACGCGAGTTGGCGTCCTGGGCGAGCGGGCCCAAGGAGGAACGCATTCCCGTGAAGGGAGTGCTGCGCTCGATGAGTGACGCGATGGTCCAGAGTGCCTTCTCCGCGCCGCACGCGGCGGTCTGGGTGCGCGTCGACGCGACCCGCACGGTCGAGCTCCTGGCGTCGCTGAAGGAGCACCCCCGTCTTGGGGGCGTCCGGTTCTCCCCGCTGACGATCGGCGCCCTCGCCTTTTGTGACGCGGCGCGACACTTCCCCGGGATCAACTCCAGTTTCGACGGCGCGACCAACGAGGTCGTGGTGCGACGCACGATCAACCTTGGCATCGCGGCAAACACCCCGCGCGGCCTGATCGTGCCCAATATGAAGGGCGCGGATGCGTTCGACCTGGTGACGATGGCGAACGCCCTCGACGTCCTGGTCGAAAAGGCTCGAAACGGCACGACGACGCCGAACGAGATGATCGGCACGACGCTCACGATCACCAACGTGGGACCGTTCGGCGTGGACGCCGCGGTGCCGATCCTGCCACCCGGTACGGGCGCCATCTTGGTGTTGGGACAGCTCGCGAAGGCGCCGTGGGTCGTCGACGATCAGGTGGTGGTTCGCCACGTGATCGAACTGGCCATGTCCTTTGATCACCGTCAGATTGACGGAGCCCTCGCGTCAGCGGTGATCGCCCACGTGGGGCGTTACCTGCACGATCCGGCGCCCGCGCTTATCGCGGGTTAGCCGTCAACGTCCGCAGGGCCGCGAGCGCGCGGTCGGCGTGGACGTCCATGTTGAGTTCGCTGGTGATCACCTCGACGACACGCCGGTCGCTCGAGATGACGAACGTCGAGCGCTTGACCTTCATGAGAGCGAGCGAGCGCTTGACGCCGAACTTCTTGGCGACCACACCGCCCACGTCGGCGAGCAGTGGATAGTCGAGGTGATTCTTCTGCGTGAACTCCGCCTGGCGCTCGACGCTGTCCATTGAGACGCCGACTCGCTGGGCCCCGAGCGCCGCGAACTCACCGGCGAGGTCTCGGAAGTGGCACGATTCCTTGGTGCAGCCCGTCGTCATCGCCGCCGGGTAGAAGAAGAGCGCGATCGGCCCCTGTTGCAACATCGTCGACAACGTGCGCTGAACGCCGTACTGATCGTCGAGCGTGAAGTCCGAGACCAGGTCGCCAGGTTGCATGAAGTCAGGTTAGGCGTCGAGTCGAAAGCCCACGCCGCGAATCGTGATGAGGTGACGCGGAGCCGCCGGGTCGTTCTCGATCTTCTGTCGCAGGCGTTTCACGTGCGTGTCGAGCGTGCGGGTATCGGAGAGTTCGAGCCCCCACCAGAGTGTGTCGAGGCAGACCTCGCGCGTGACGACCTGTCCCAGCCGCGACGCGAAGAGTGCGAGGAGGTCGAACTCCTTGCGGCTCAGTTCGACCTCGGTGCCGCGAAGGGTGAGCGTGCGGCGCACGACGTCGATGCGTAGTTCGCCGAAGCTCACGGTCTCGTCACCACCGGTGGGAGCGGGACGGCGCAGCACCGCGCGCATCCGCGCCACGAGTTCTCGCAGGCGATAGGGCTTGGTCACGTAATCGGCCGCGCCGATCTCGAGGCCGAGCACGACGTCGACCTCGCTGGTGCGGGCCGACACCATGATCACCGGCACGTGTTGGGTGTCGTAGAGCTCGCGACAGAAGTCGATGCCTGAGCCGTCGGGCAGCATCACGTCCAACAGGACGAGGTCGGGATTGGTGTCGCGGAA
>DAIOEY010000023.1:0-18336 GCA_036745995.1 Acidimicrobiales bacterium
CTCGACACCGGAGCGCACTTCTACGAGGTCTACGAGACGAGTGACCAACGGTACGTCGCCGTCGGCGCCATCGAAGCAAAGTTCTACGCTGAATTGCTGGCGGGTCTCGGACTAACCGATGAGACGCTGCCCGCTCAAATGGACCGCTCGTCGTGGCCAGAGATGAAGACGCGGCTGAGCACGATCTTTGCGACCAAGACGCGCGACGAATGGACCGAGGCGTTCGCCGACGTCGACGCATGCGTCACGCCGGTGCTGTCGCCGAGGGAGGCGGCGCGCCACCCGTACAACACCGAGCGTCAGGTCTTTGGCGTCGACGACGTCGTCCAACCTCAACCCGCACCGCGCTTCTCGAGGACGCCCGGTGCCATCGTTCGCCCGCCGGGCGCAGCGGGATCGGGGACGCGTGAGGGCCTGGCGAGCTGGGGAATCGATGACGAGCGCCAGGCGGCCCTTCGAGAGGCCGGCGCGTTCGGTTAGATGTTGACGACGGGGCAGGTGAGGGTGCGGGTGATACCGGGCACCTTTTGGATGGCTCCGACGATGAACTTGCCCAGATCGTCGACGCTTTCGGCGGTGCAGCGCACGATCACGTCGTAGGGTCCCGTGACCTCGAAGGACTCCATCACTCCGGGTACGGCGCGCGTCGCGAGCACCACGCTCTCGCTAGAGCCAATTTCGGACTGAATCAAGATGTACGCCTGGACCGTCATGGAAAACCTTTCATTTCAAGTCTCACCATATTGCCCGCTTTTGGACGCCTTCGCTAATCGTCGCGGAACCGTTTGCCGATGTGCCACTGGTAGCAGTAGTCGCATCGATACGTGTTGAGGTCGACACCGTTGAGGGTCCAGGCGAGCTGGGCGGCACTGGCTGCTTCGGCTTCGGTACGGTAGGAGGTCTTCGCGGGACCTTCGCGGGTGAAGTGCGACGAGACCCGCCCGATCGGCCGGGTAGGAGGCGTGGGACGGCGTCGTCTCTTCATGGCACCACGACTCTATCCATCTGGGTAGGGTCTTGAACGTGAGTACGCAGTCCGAGACCAAAGTCATCGTCCATGCGACACCGGAGGTCGATCAAGGAGATCACGAGCGGTTCACCCATATCGTGCTCGAGGGTTACACGCCGAAGGACGGTGAGTTCGTCGCTCTCGACAACTCGGTCGTCGGTGGCATGATCAACGCGACGCCCGTGAAGGCTCTCTGTGGCAAAGTGTGGGTTCCCGGTCGCGATCCTCAGAAGTATCCGGTCTGTCCGACGTGCAAGGAGATCGCCGTCGCCTTGGGTTGGTCGCTGCCCAGCGGGTGACGACACCGACGTCGTTGGCAAACCCCGACCCTTAGGCTGGTGTCTCGTGGCCAACATCCTTTTCCTCGTCGGATCCTTGCGAAGGGATTCTCTGAACGCGCGCCTGGCCCGTGAGGCCGCCGCACACCTGCCCGAAGACTATGAAGCCACGTTCTTCGACCTCGCTGACGTGCCCTTCTACAACGAGGACCTTCGTGGCGAACCGCTGCTCGAGCCGGTCATGCAACTTCGAAGCGCAATCTCAAGCGCCAACGGCGAAGTGATGCGAAGGAATTGGGACGTCTTCGCCGAATCGAGGAAGTAGTGGCGCGTGCCTTGGTGCTTCGCCACCACCAAGAGGATCGACCGGGGCTGGTGGGCGAGGCGCTCGAGGCTCGCGGCTACCGTCTCGACGTCGTACTGATGGACGAGATGAGCGCCACCCCGTCGGCCGCGGGCTACGACCTCTTACTAATCCTGGGTTCGAAGCACGCGGTCTATGACGAGCAGATCGAGGCGAAGTGGTTCGGCCGCGAACTCGACGTCATCGCCGAAGCACACCGACTCGCCGTCCCCATATTCGGGATCTGCTTCGGCGCTCAGGCGTTGTGCCGATTCCACGGTGGGGTGGTATCGCCCTCGAGCGTTCCCGAGATCGGCTGGTACGAGGTCGAAGAGCAGAATGATTCGGGAATCGCGCCAGGGCCGTGGTTCGAGTATCACTACGACCAGTGCACGTTGCCCGAAGAGGCTCAACTCTGGGCCACGTCGCCACGTTCGGTGCAGGCCTTCTCGGTTGGGCGCAACGTCGGTGTCCAGTTTCATCCCGAAGTCGACCATTTGCAATTGGAGGAGTGGTTCGCCGCCGACGACGAAGATGACGTCCGCGAATTCGGTGCGATGCACGCCGCGCTCGTGGCGCGGACCAAACTCGAGACACCCGCCGCGCGCCTTCGTGCCGTTGAGCTGGTGGACATCGTGTTGGATCATTTCTCCACTTGGGCCCAAACGACCGCGTAGTGCAGTCGTTGGCGACCTCGAGCGCCAGCGAACGGCGCACGCTCGATGCAGGAGAAAGCCTGGCTTCAGTAGGCTGCAACGGTGAGTAGCGAGCCACTGGGCGATTCGACGACACCGGTGCGCATTGAGCGTCCCGCCACCGGCGGCGGTGTTGGTCGCTTGGGCGACGGGCGCGTCGTTTTCGTTCGCCACAGTCTGCCCGGCGAGTTGGTGCGCGTCGAGATAACCGAGACGACCGCGAAGTTCTCGCGAGCCGACGCGATTGAGGTGCTCGAAGCCAGTCCCGATCGCGTCGTCGCGCCCTGCCCGTACGCCCATCCGGGAGGTTGCGGTGGCTGTGATCTCCAGCACGTGTCGCCGAAGGGACAGGCCGCGTGGAAGGCGGCGCTCGTCGAGGAGCACCTGCGTCGTATCGCCGGCGTCGAACGTGAGGTCGCCGTGACGCCGTCGGGCGTCGACGCCAAGGGATCGCGCACGAGACTGCGCTGCGGCGTGAACGAAGACGGCCAGTTAGGACTGCGCGGTGCTCGTTCGCACGACCTGACGGCCATTGATTCGTGCTGGATCGCCAGCAGTGCGCTGGCTCCGGCGTTCTCGACGTCCTGGGTCGGTGCGGACGAAGTTGAACTGCGGGCCATCGGCGACGGGGACCCCTTCGCGTTGGTGCGCAGAATGACCGATCGCGGCACGATGTACGAACTCTGCTCGCTCCGTGGTGAACCGCTCGAGCCTTCGACGCAGTCGCGTGTCGCGGTCCACGGTCACTACTTCTCGGTGTCACCGCGTTCGTTCTGGCAATCGCACCGGGCCGCGCCGCAACTGTTGCTCGACACCGTCATCTCCTTCGCCCAGGTGCAAGCCGACGATCACGTCGTCGACCTATTCAGCGGCGTGGGTCTCTTCTCGATTCCGCTCGCGAAGGTGGTGGGTCCGGGTGGGCGAGTGACCGCCGTCGAGTCGTCGCCGTACGCGGTACGCGACGCGCGACAGAACGGTGACGGACTTCGTCACCTGCGCGTGCGCGAGTGGTCCGTGAGCGCTCGCGCGATCAATGACGCGGTGGGCCCCGGCGACATCGTCGTTTGCGACCCGCCACGCAGCGGTCTCGCCAAGGGCGTCGTCGACGCTCTGGCCCGACGCGCCCCTCGACGGCTCGTCTACGTCTCGTGCGACGCGGCCACGTTCGCTCGGGACCTCAAGGCGCTGCTCCTTAGAGGATTCTTACTATCCGAACTCGCGGTGTTTGACCTGTTTCCGATGACCGAGCACGTGGAATTAGTCGCGGTCCTTGACAACGCGCTCTAGAGGGTGGAGAGTTCTTTTGAGGGAAGAAGACCTCGGCCCTCATTAAGGGGTTGAGAATGCCGACCAAGTTGGACCACCACCACCGCCTTACATTGCAAAAGGTTTTCGGCCACCCGTTGAATCACAATATTCAGTGGCACGATGTCTGCTCGTTGCTCGGTCGCTTCGGCGAAGTGCACGAGACGCATCGCGGTAATTGGGCGATCACCGTGGAGGGGGAGACGGTCTCGTTCGGCTCGTCGCGTTGTCGCGATCTCACAGAGGACCAAGTGGTCAGGGTGCGTCACTTTCTTCGTTCGCTAGGTCTCGCTCCAGGGAAGTTGAACGCGGCCTAACACCTCGCGGGCGATAACTTGAGTGGGTGCCGAGCGCCCTGGTCGTCTTCTTGCCACCCTCGGAGGCAAAGGTGTTCGGTGGCGATCGAGTTCGAACCGAAGGAGTGTTTGATTCGGCGCTTCGCCGTCCCCGGCGTGTCGTCGCCAAAGCCCTCGAGGACTTCGTGCGGCGTGCGCCGCTCGAGACGCTCGAAAGGACGTTGAACGTACGGGGGCCGCTCCTCAAACGCGCGATTTCGGCGACCAAGCAGGTGGGGGCGCACCGAGCGCCGCTACTTCCAGCCTGGCAGCGCTACAGCGGTGTCGTGTGGACACACCTTGACCCCTCGACGCTGACGTGCGAGCAGCGCAGTCGTCTCTACATTCCCTCGGGTCTCTACGGCATGACGTCGAGCGAGGATCTGGTCGCCGATTATCGATTGCGGATGAACGTGCGACTGCCCGGTGTGGGCAACGTCGGCTCGTACTGGCGACCCCGACTGGTTTCGGCACTTTCGTCCTGTCCCCGTACGACGACGTTCGTCAATCTTCTGCCCAAGGAGCACGAGGCGGCGATTGACCTCGAAGCGCTGGCGGGGATCGGTGAGATCGTGAACGTGTCGTTCTCGCATCGAGGCGGCGTGGACGCCGCCGGACACGACGCCAAGGCGGTCAAGGGAGTGCTCGCGCGTCGTCTCCTGCAAGAGGGGATCGGTGTACTCGAGTCGTTTGTCTGGCAGCAGTGGCGCGTGTCGCACGCACACGAGTGCGTGACGATCGTCGGTCCGTAGTCACGAAGTCGTTGGACACTGCTCGGTG
Organism: Acidimicrobiales bacterium; assembly: GCA_036745995.1. GTDB lineage: Bacteria > Actinomycetota > Acidimicrobiia > Acidimicrobiales > RAAP-2 > RAAP-2. The sequence goes on from DAIOEY010000023.1 coordinate 4,746, forward strand.
TGATCTATTTCGCTGTTTCGTCGAGCGTAATGAGAACTTTGCCGCGCGGCTCTGTCTCGTCCGGCGTACGCAACGTGAGAATCGCGTCAGACCATTGGTCCAGCGTGAACTCGTGGGTGATGAGAAACGAGGGCCGGAGCACCTTCTCGTTGAGGAGTCCGACGATCTCGTTCCACGACGAGCGGGTGTAACTGAAGCTTCCCTGAATCGTGAGGTCGTTGTTCACGAGGTCGTCGGGGGCCACTTCGATCTTCGTGCCGTGGGCGGGCAGACCCAAGAGCACGACGGTGCCGCCGCGGTCCGCACTGGACACCGCGTTCTCTACGGCGAGCTTCTGGCCGGCGGCCTCGACGACCACGTCATAGCGATCGTCCGAAACTGAGGTCGTGAACTCCGTGACTCCGGCGCGGTGCGCCAACGCGGCTTGTGCGGGGCGTACGCCGAGCATCGTGATGCTCTCCGGGTTGAAGCGCTGCAACAGGTAGGCGCAGAGCAGTCCGACGGTGCCGTCACCGACCACGAGGCATCGTGCTCCGGGCGCGATGGCGGCACGCCGGAGTGCACGCCACACGACCGCCATTGGCTCGGTCAGTACGGCGTCACGTGGTGCGACGTCGCTCGAAAGTGAGTGCACCAAGTGTTCGGGAACGAGGATGTACGTCGCGATCGCCCCAGCCCTCGTGAAGCCGATCTCGTCGTAGACGGCGCAACGGTTGGTGGCGCCGCGTTGGCATTCCCCGCATTCACCGCACGGGACGATGCCTTCGACGGCCACGAGCTCGCCGTCGGCGAGTTCACCGTTCACGCCGTCGCACCGGCGCCCGACCCACTCGTGGCCCAACGTGAGTGGATAACGAACGTAGGCCTCGTCGATCGTGCCGTCGATGAGTTCGAGGTCCGTGCCGCAAAGGCCGTTGGCGATCGGTCGGATCAGTACCTGTCCTTCCAGAATGGTCGGAACGGACACCTCCTCGAGTCCAATGACGCCGGGGGAGTGCACGACGAGTGCCCTCACGGAAGGCGACCGCCCGTCAGAACCATGGTGAGACGGTCCGCCGTGTCGCGAACGAGATTGCCGAGGCGGCCGACTTCACCGTCGGGGATGTCGACCTTCAGACCAGTGAGACTGATCGCTCCGACGCACTGACCCTGGTAGTCGAACACGGGGGCACCGACGCAGATGATGCCCTCGGCCTCCTCTTCGTTGTCAATGCCGAAGCCGACCAGTCGGACGCGTTCGAGTTCGTGCAGGAACTCGGGCATCGTCGTGATGGTGTTCGCGGTGTGCGCGTCGAGGCCAACTTCATCAATGACCTTTCGAACGTGGTCTTCGTCGAGCTGGGCGAGGATCACCTTTCCGGCGCCGGTTGCGTGGGGTGACTCTCGCTGTCCGAGCGGAGTGTGGAAGCGCACCGATCCCTTGCCGTCCACGCGTTCGACGAACACGGGAAAGCCGTTGTCATTCATCGCGAGCCGGGCCGTCAAGCCGGTGGCCTCGGTGAGCTCGTGCAAGAGAGGTAGCGCACTCTTGCCGAGCGTCGTCTGCTGGGCAACCAGATCTCCGTAACGAAGCAGTGCGAGTCCGAGTCGGTAGCGCGGGCCGGGGCCGTCGATCTGCAGCAGACCGAACTGCGCCAACGTTCGCGCCGCCGCGATCGTTGAACTCTTCGCCATTCCCACCGCCTGGGCGATCTCGGTGAGCGACAGACCGTTCTCGCCAGAAGACGCGACCAGTTCAAGGATCTCCATCGCGCGAGCGACACTCTGAACTTGGTAGCGATTTATCGTCTCATTGTTCGGCATCAGCGAACATAGTACCGAAAGTTCAAGTCCCGTGCTGAAATGGTTGACGTTAGTGGGGAAATGATGCTTGAATGCTGTTTTGGAATAACGAACGGAGTTCTGTGATTCCGAACACGAGTGTTGCGCGCCGCGACCGGGTCGAACATGCTCGTTCTCGGATCGCGTCACTGCGTGATCGTTATCAAGGTCGCGCCCTCGTACTGAGTTCGGTCGGATCGGTCGCCTGGGCGACGGGCGGACTCTCGATTCCTATCGACCGGGTCGCGTCCATCGATCCGATATGGGTGGTCGTCGACGACGACGCGACGACGTTGGTGGCGAACTCGGTCGAGGCGCCGCGCCTACGCGCGGAGTATGAGCTTGACGACCTGGGGTTCTCGATCGAGTCCGCACCGTGGCACGAACCCGATGCTCATGCGCGCGTCGTCGAACGCCTCACCGGCCAGTCGTTGAAAGATTGTCTCGGCGAGAGTGCGGAGTGCGGCGTCAACGTCGCGGCGGACTTGGTGACGGCGCGACTCTCGCTGTGTCCGAGCGAGATCGCGACGATGTCGCGACTGGGCGAGGTGGCCGCTCTCGCGGTCGAGCACGCCGTGAGGTCGTGGGCACCGGGGCGTTCGACGGACTATGACGTCGCGAGCGACCTGCAGGGCGAACTCGAGCAGAACGGCGCCGACGCGGTGTGCCTGATCGTCGGCGGCGACGATCGCGTGCGGCGGTTTCGCCATCCCATCATGGTGGGTTCGCGCGTACGCGAGCTGCTCATGGTGGTGGTCGTCGCGCGTTGCCAAGGTCTGCACGTCGCACTGACGCGGATCGCGACCACGTCGCGCGACGAAACGCTCGAAGCCTCGATCCGCGAAGCCGAAGTCGTGAATCAACGCGTTCTCGCGGCGTCGACGAAGTCGACGACGTGGGGCGAGGCGTACGAGTCGCTCGCCTCGGCGTACCGCGAGGTGGGTCAGCCCGACGCGTGGCGTGAGCACTTCCAGGGCGGGCCGATTGGTTACGCCCAGCGCGAGTTCGAGCTCTCGCCGGAGGCAACATCCAGTGCGTGGTGGTCGCTGCCCATTGGTGAGGACTGCGCGGTCGCGTGGAATCCGAGTCTCGCGGGCGGCGCGAAGATCGAGGACACGTTCATCGTCGACGAAGCGCGGCCGAGGTGCGTGACCGATACTGGTAACTGGCCACGACTCGGCGGCGACGATTCCGGTGCCGCGGTTCTCGTGATGCAGGAATAAAGGGGGGTCACATGACGAGCAGTAATGACATTGTGGGAATTGGCACACCACTGGGGAACAGCGCGTTGCGTAGCGCCTTTGGCGACCACCACGTGTCGATCTCCCCGAGCACGGCACGCTTTCCCGATGGAGAGCAACTGCGCATCGAGATTCCTTCGGTCGAGAATCCACAGGCGATGGCGGCGGTGATCGAAGAGGCGGACCGATTGGGCGTCGTTGTGCACCGTGTTTCTCAGGGAAGCGGCGCCATGTTGCTGACGATCGCCGAGTTACGCGAAATGACGATCATGGGTGCCGATCGCGGTATCGAGGTGAACCTCTTCATTGGACCGAGAGAGGAATACGGCATCGGCGGGACGATCCATTCGAGCGATGGTCGCGCGATGGCCGGTCACCTGCGTGGACTGCACCAGCTGCGCTACGCCATCGAAGACGTCTACCGATCCGTGGAGCAGGGGATCCGCGGCTTCTTGATCGCCGACACCGGCCTTTTGGAGATCCTGGCCACCCTGGTGTCCAAGGGCGAATTGCCCAACGATCTCGTCTTCAAGGCGTCGGCGGTTCTGGCGCCCTCGAATCCCGCGAGTTTCCGCCAACTGGCCACAATGGGCGCGACCACGATCAACGTCCCGTCGGATCTCTCGCTCGGCGAACTGGCCGAGATGCGCGCCGCCGCGCCCACGCCTATTGATCTCTACATGGAGGCCCCTGACGCGCTGGGTGGCATGGTACGTGGACACGAGATCGCCGAGATCGTTCTTGTCGCGGCGCCGCTCTACGCGAAGTATGGACTGCGCAACGCGCGCGCGGTCTATCCGGCCGGCTATCAGGTCATGGATGACGTCGTTAACAACGTGCGCGAGAAGGTTCGCCGCGCGGCGATGTCACTCGAGTGGCTGGATCGATCGGGCCAGGACGTCAGTATCAGCAAGCCCGGCGCCGCCGGCATCGGAGTTCCCGTTCGATGACGTTGCGATCGGGGGCCTGGTTTCAAGGAGACGATGAGGTGGCGCTCGACGCGCGCGTGGCAATGGCCATGAGCGGTCATCCGGTGCACGGCAGCGACGCGCCCGTCATCGGTCTCGCCAACTCGTCCAGTGATCTGAATCCCTGCAATCAGCCGCTCGACGATCTCGTCGCCTCGTTGCGCTTCGGGATCGAAGAGGTTGGCGGTGTCGCGGTGCAGTTCCCGGTGATGTCCCTCGGCGAGGACATCATGAAGCCGGCCGCCATGCTGTACCGCAATCTGGTGGCGATGGAGGTGGAGGAGTCGCTGCGCAGTCAGCCCCTCGACGGTGTGATCGTCCTCGCGGCGTGCGACAAGTCGGTGCCGGCCGGTCTCATGGGTGCCTTCAGTGCGAACCTGCCCACGCTGCTCGTGATGTCGGGTCCACGCCCGAGCGCCCACTTCAAGGGCCGCCGCGTCGGCACTGGCACGGACCTGTGGCGTACGTGGGACGAACGGCGCGCCGGGACGATTTCTGATGACGACTGGAAGGATTTCGAGGAAGCGCTGACGCTCGGTCGTGGGACGTGCAACACGATGGGAACCGCGTCGACGATGGGGGTGATCGCCGAGACCCTCGGCCTCGCCTGGCCCGGGGTCACGTCGATTCCCGCCGGGGACGCACGTCACCATGACGCGGCGCGCGAGCTAGGTCGACGCATCGTCGCCATGGTTCGCGACGACGTACGGCCCGACCGTATCGATCGACGCGCGTTCTTGAACGCGACGTCGGTACTGAGTGCCATCGGCGGGTCGACCAACGCCGTGATTCACCTCACCGCGTTAGCCCGGCGCCTCGGAGTGGACTTCACGTTGGACGACGTCGATCGCGCGGGGCGCAGCGTGCCGGTGCTCGCTGACATCGAGCCCAGTGGACAGGGACTTATGGAGGACTTCGACCGAGCGGGTGGTACCCCCGCACTCTGGCGTTCACTCGGTTCGATACTCGACGGTGACGTCGTGACCGCGACCGGCGAGACCATCGCGACCGTCGCCGCTCGTGCGCCGGAGTCGAGCGACGTCATACGTTCCCTGTCCAACCCGATCGACGCCGACGGCGCCTTTCGCGTCGTTCGGGGCAACATCGCCCCCGACGGGGCGTTGATCAAGCGTTCGGCCGCGACGAAGGAACTCTTGGTTCATCGTGGGCCGGCCATCGTGCTGCGGTCCGCAAAGGAAGCGGACGTCTTCAGCTCGTCGACGCTCGAGATCGACCCCTCGAGTGTGCTGGTGCTGGCCGGCGCGGGTCCCGTGGGTGGTCCGGGGATGCCCGAGTGGGGAATGGTCTCACTGCCCCCGAGTGTCCTGCGAGCCGGTGTCACCGACATGGTGCGCGTCACGGACGCGCGAATGAGTGGGACGAGCTTCGGCACGGTGTTCTTGCACGTGGCACCCGAAGCCGCCGCCGGCGGCGCCCTCGGGCTCGTCGAGAGTGGCGACATAATCAGCGTGGACGCAGATGGAGGGACTATCTCACTCGACGTCAGTGACGACGAGCTGGCCGAGCGACGAACCCGACCTGCCGCCCCACGTCGCGTCGAGCGTGGATATGTTTCTTTCTATGCCGCTCACGTGCTGCAGGCACCGGACGGTTGCGACTTCGATTTCCTGGTGGGAACGCCAGGCGAGGCACCTCGGCTCATCGAGCCAGTGGTGGGTAGATCTTGATTGACGTCACGTCAATGAAGGGAGCGGTTGCCAGAGTGGCGGCCGTCATGTGCAGTGAGGGGAACCGAAATGAAAGTGATTAGGAGAAAAGGCGCAGTGGGGCTCGTCGCCGCTGCTCTTCTCGCCGGCAGCGTACTGTCCGCTAGTCCGTCGTGGGGGAGCTCTGGCACCGTCACCTTGAACATCTGGGAAAATTACGGAACGGAACAGAACGCTGTTGCCTTGAAGGCCCTGGCGCACGAGTTCACCGTCGAGAATCCCTCGATCAAGATCAACGTGGTTTCCCAGCCGGCCAGCAACTACTTCTCGCTGCTTCAGGCGGCGGCGATTTCAAAGAATGGTCCGGACCTGGCGGTGATGTGGACTGGCCTGTACGCGCTGCAGTACTCGAGCTACCTCGTCAACCTGAAGGGTAAGGTGCCCGCGGCGAGTCTGGCCAAGTTGGAAGGGCTCAACTGGATGTCGCCGGGCTTCAACGCCGCGAACGGACCGCTGGTGTTGCCCCTCGAAACCCAGTTCTACATCGGTTTCTACAACAAGACACTCTTCGCCAAGGCCGGGATCAAGTCGGTTCCCACCGACTGGACCCAGCTGTACGCCGCGTGCACAAAGTTGAAGGCGATCCACGTCACACCCTTTACCTACGGCAACGGTGGTCAGGCGCTCGGCGCGGAGTTCTACCCCTGGTACGACATGAGCTACATGATGATCGGGACGCACTCGGTGGCTGACTGGAAGGGTCTCTACAACGGCTCGATTCCCTGGACGTCATCGGCCAACGTCACGGCCCTGGCCAACTGGCACAAGCTGAACTCCATGGGCTGCACCAACCCCGACGTACTCACGAAGACCAACAACATCCAGGACTTCGAGAGTGGCAAGGCCGCGATGCTGATGGACGGAACCTGGGACACGTTGCAGTACACCAAGTCCATGGGCAGCAAGGTCGCCGCGTTCGTGCCACCGTTCTCCACCAAGCCCATCACGGGCGTCGTGCAGTTCCCCGGTGACGGCATCAGCGCCATGAGCTACTCGTCGCACCAGGCCCAGGACATCAAGTTCCTGACCTTCATGACGAGCGCCAAGGCGGCGAGCATCATCAACGCGGCGGGACTGATCCCCGACATCGCCGGGACCAAGACGAGCAACGCGGTGAACCAGCAGATGCTCAACTTCGTCACCGTCGGTCACCTGAAGCCGTACCCGATGCTCGACAACGTCGTGCAGGCGAACGTCGTCAACGCCGGCTCGAAGGTGCTGCCCACCGTCTTGAACGGCCAGGACACGCCGACGGGCGCGTTGGCAAACATGAAGCAGACACTGCTCCAGCTTCCCGCGTCCCAGCGCGGCAGCAAGTACGCCGGATAACCCTCGGTAATAGGACTGGTCGGCGCGACGTGACGTCGCGCCGACCAGCCTGTTGCCCTTACCTGAGAGCAGTATTCCGATGAGTGCGAGTTCTACCGTGACGGTGCCGAACGCGACGCCGCGTGCGACGCGTCGAGCCTCCACCTCGTTACTCACCAAACGGCGTCGGCGCGTCGGCGTCGTGTTGACGATTCCCGCGTTCGTGCTGGTCGGGCTCTTGATCGTGTGGCCGATTCTCCAGGCCGTGTACTACTCGATGACCTACTGGGACGGACTGACCACCCAGTGGATCGGACCATCGACCTGGTGGCAGGCACTGCACAATCCCACGATGTGGCGCGCGCTCGAGAACAACGCGCTCCTGCTGCTCGCGGTGCCGTTCGCGCTGGCGATCCCACTTGCGGTGGCGGTCATGCTGCACCAACGCGTCGCCGGCTGGAAGGTCTTTCGATCGATCTACTTCTTGCCCACCGCGATCTCGTGGGTCGTCATTGGTCTCGTCGCCGAGCACTTCTTCGCGTACTCGGGCACGTTGAATTCGCTGCTCGGTGACGTCGGGATCTCCAACGCCCACACCGACCTGCTCGGCTCGGAGTCGACCGCCCTCATCGCGCTCGGGATCACCTTCATCTTCTCGATGATCGGCACGAACACGATGTTGTTCTTGACCGGGCTCGCGACGCTCGACACGAGTCTCGAAGAGGCGGCGCGCATCGACGGGGCGAGCGCGTGGCGGATCTTTCGCCACATCACGTTGCCCCACCTCAGTCGCTTCATTCAATTGGCCTTCGTGATGACGATCATCTCGGCCTTCTCCGCCCTGTTCAGCCTCATCTTCGTCATGACCGGTGGCGGGCCGGGGTACGCCACGACGACGATGGAGTTCCTCGTCTACCAGACCGGCTTCAACCAGAGTCAGTTCGGCACCGCGGCACTCTACGGTCTCATCCTCTTCCTGATCACGGCCGTCGTCGGCATCGTCCAGTTGCGCCTCATCGGGGCGAACGACTCGTGAACACGCTCACCGCCTCGCCACCCACCCGACTGCGTTCGCCGCGGCGCCGACGGGTGACGCGCGGCGTGATCTTCATCGCGATGGTCGTCATGGCGATCGTCATGCTCTATCCCTTTGCCGTCATGCTGTTCACGAGCTTTAAGACCGAGAACCAGTATCTCGCCGGGCACGGTACCTCGACCCAGAGTTGGCACCAACTCGCCTCGTCGTTGCCGATCTTCCAGCAACTGCTCAACTCGACCATCGTGTGTTCCGCGTCGATCGCGATCATCCTCGTTGTCGGGGTGATGGCCGGTTTCTCGTTCGCCAAGCTGCAGTTTCGATTCGCCAATTTGATCTTTCTCGCGATGGTGAGCGCCATGATGGTGCCGCTCCAGGCGATCCTGATACCCGAGTACGTCAACGTGGCCCGATTCGGGCTCACCAACGGTTACCTCGGCGCCGTGCTCGTCTACGCCGCGCTCGGCACACCGTTTTCGATCTTCCTCTTCACGACCTACTTCCGTCGCGTGCCCGACGAACTCATCGAGGCCGGGATCGTGGACGGTCTGGGGTACTGGGGGGTCCTCTGGCGCCTCGCCCTGCCCATGGCCCTGCCCGCGATCGCGACCGTGACGGTGTTGCAGTTCATTCAGATCTGGGACGACCTCCTCGTCGGGCTCCTGTTCCTCCAGAACCCGGCGGAGCGGCCGATCACCGTCGGCCTCGCGGCCCTCGCGGCGGGACGCACCACGTCGATTCCCCAGCTGATGGCGGGATCGTTGGTGTCGGCCCTGCCGGCGATGCTCGTCTATCTCGGATTCCAGCGCTTCCTCGTGCGGGGCCTGACACTGGGGATCGATCGATGACGTTGATGATGAGGAGAGACCGCCGTGGCTGAAATTGTGTTTGATCGGGTAGCCAAGATCTTCCCCGGAGGGACCGTGGCGGTCGAAGAACTCTCGCTGACGGTCGCCGAGGGGGAGTTCATGGTGCTCGTCGGCCCCTCGGGCTGTGGCAAGACGACGGCGCTGCGCATGATTGCGGGCCTCGAGGAGATCACCGACGGCGTGGTCTCGATCGGCGGCCAGGTCGTGAACAACGTGCTGCCGAAGGACCGAGACATCGCGATGGTCTTTCAGAACTACGCGCTCTACCCCCAGATGACGGTGGGTCAGAACATGGGCTTCGCCCTGAAGATCCGTAAATTGCCCAAGGACGAGATCAATCGTCGCGTCCAGGAGGCGGCGAAGATCCTGCGCCTCACCGAGTACCTCGACCGGCGTCCCAAGGCCCTGTCGGGCGGCCAGCGCCAACGCGTCGCGATGGGTCGGGCGATCGTTCGTGAGCCCCAGGCCTTCTTGATGGACGAGCCGCTGTCCAATCTCGACGCGCAGCTGCGCGTCGAGATGCGTACCGAGATCACGAGAATCCAGCGCCTCCTCGGCGTGGCGACGATCTACGTCACGCACGACCAGACCGAAGCGATGACGATGGGCGACCGCGTCGCGGTGATGCGCGCCGGCGCGCTGCAGCAGGTGGCGACACCCCAGGATCTCTACGACCACCCCGTCAACGAGTTCGTCGCCGGGTTCATCGGTTCGCCGCCGATGAACCTCATCCTCGCGTCGCTGCAGGACGAGAACGGCGAGCTCGTCCTGCGCTTTGGGGATCAGAGCGTGGTCGTGCCCTCGTCGTACCGCACGAGTCACCGACTGGCCCACCTGATCGGCGCCCGGGTCGTCTTCGGGATACGTCCCGAGGACCTCGAACTCGCCAGCGGTGAGGGAGGCGCCCTGCTCGAGGCGACCGTGGACCTGCGCGAGGCGCTCGGATCGGAGAAGTTGGCGTATCTCTCCTTTGGCGCGGACACCGAAATCGTCCAACAGGAGACGCCACGTGACGACGGCGTGCCGGTGCGGCGCAGGTCGCGCGTCGTCGCTCGACTGCGCGCGCGCGCTGACGTGCACGAAGGTGGACGAGTCACGCTTCGCCTGAACGCCGACAACTTCCACTTCTTCGACCCCGAGACGGGCGCGTCGCTGCGCGTCGGAGCGTCGTGAGTCCCGCGCACCTGCCCGAGTCGCTCGAGCTTCGCGTGCTCGCCGAAGGTCTCGACCACGCCGAAGGGATCTGCTGGGACGCGACGCGCCAGTGTCTGTGGGCGGGCGGCGAAGCGGGTCAGATCTACCGGATCGAACTCGACGGCACCGTCGTCGTCGAAGAGGTCATCACGTGGGGCGTGCTGCTCGGCATCGCGCTGGACGACGAGGGGACGCTCTACCTGTGCGACGTCGGTAATCACACCGTGTGGTCCTGGCTACCCGGCGACGCGCCGGCACGCTACGGCGACGAGATCAATTACCCGAACTATCCGGCCTTCGGTCCTGACGGGACACTGTACGTGTCCGACTCCGGATCGTTCCACATGCCGAGCGGATCGATCGTCGCGATAGGACGCGACGGGACCTCTGCTCGACTCGACCTCGAACCGATTGCCTTCGCCAACGGGCTCGCGGTACGCGACGACCACCTGTACTACATCGCGTCGGCGTTGCCCGGCGTGTGGCGTGTGGCGCTGAGCGGTGGTTCCGCTGAACTGGTGACGATGTTGGAGCGTTGCGTGCCCGACGGCCTCGCCTTTGACGTGCGTGGTGCGCTCTACGTCTCGTGCTACCAACCCAATCAACTCTGGCGTCTGGACCCGTCGGGGGAGTTGACCTGTCTGTTCGACGATTGGACGGGCGAGAGCATCCTCTCGCCGACGAACCTTGCGTTCTACGGCGAGCAACTCGACCGGGTGGCGCTCGCGTCACTGTGTGGGCACACGCTGACGTCGATCTCGGTCGGCGTCGCGGGCGAGCCGTTGGGTCGCCCCCACGAGAAGGAGGCGTGATGGCGCACGTCGTGAGCGTCAATCCCGTGAGTGGGGAGCGCCGCCTCTTGGGGTTCGACGAATCAACGGCCGACGAGGTCGCGGCGGCGGGCGTCGCGTCCGACGAGGCCGCGCAGTGGCTGGCCCGTCAACCGCTCTCGTGGCGCGCCAACCTGCTCGACGCGATGGCCGGCTCGCTCGAGGCCGACGCCGAGACCATCATCGCGAGCGCTGACGAGGAGACCGGTCTCGGCGTGGCGCGCCTGACCGGCGAACTTCGCCGAACGTGCTTCCAGTTCCGCTTCTTCGCGAACGTGGTGCGCGACGGGGGATTCTTGGAAGCGAGCGTCGACCACGCCTACGACTCGCCAATGGGACCGCTGCCCGACCTGCGCCGCCAACTCGAACCCCTCGGCCCGATCGGCGTCTTCGGTGCGTCCAACTTCCCCCTGGCGTTCTCGGTGCCCGGCGGGGACACGGCGTCGGCCCTCGCGGCGGGCTGTTCGGTCGTCGTAAAGGCCCACCCGGCCCATCCGAGCACGTCCGCGATCACCTTTGGTTGCTTGCAACGTGCGGTTCTCGCGAGTGGCGCGCCCGCAGCGACCGTGCAACTGCTCTTCGGCCTCGGCGCGGGCGTCGCGCTCGTCGAGGATCCGTACATCGCCGCGGTGGGGTTCACGGGTTCCTACGCGGCTGGACGTGCGCTGTTTGAGCGCGCGCAGTCACGCCCCGATCCGATTCCCTTCTACGGCGAACTGGGCAGCGTCAACCCGCTGGTCGTGACGCCTCTCGCCGCGAGGGCCCGCGCTCAGGCGTTGGGTGAGGACCTGGTCGGTTCGGTCACGCTCGGTTCCGGTCAGTTCTGCACCAAGCCCGGACTGCTCTTCGTGCCGAGCGGTCACAACGGCGACGTCCTGCTCGTCGCGGCGAAGGACGCCATGGCCAGCTTCACGGGAGCGTCGATGTTGAGCGACGCCATTCGTGACCGTTTCGACGACGGAGTGGCGCAGTTGATGGCCGTGCCCGGCGTCTCCCTGGTCGCTCGATCGGCCCCCGCGGCGACCGCGTCGGGCGCCGAGGGCGTCCTCGTCGTCACCGACGTCGCCACGCTGCAAGGTGAGCATCGCTCGATCCTGGAGACGGAGTGCTTCGGCGCGGTGGCAATCGTCGTTCGCTACGACGGGGAGGACGAACTACTCGCGAGCCTCGCGTCGCTCGAACCGGCGCTCACCTTTACCGTGCAGGTTGAAGAGGGCGATCCGTACGGCCCGCCATTGCTCGACGTCGGGCGACGCAAGGCCGGCCGCGTGATCGTGAATGGCTTGCCGACCGGCGTGGGCGTGTCGTGGTCGATGCAGCACGGCGGTCCGCTGCCCGCCGCGACGTCGTCGCTCCACACGTCGGTCGGCGCGACGTCACTACGGCGCTGGCTGCGACCGGTTTCGTACCAGTCCGTACCCGACGAGTGGCTACCACCGTCGTTGCGTGAGGACAATCCACTCAAGATTCCTCGGCGCGTCGACGGCGTCCTCGTCCTGTAGGCGTTAGCTGATTGCCGTCACGGACCCGGTGGAGCGACGGCGCCGTTTCGCGAAGCTACGAAAGCGCCAGTTCAACGACGGGAATGACGCGGCTGGTCTTCAGCTCGTATTCGGCGAAACCGGGGAAGCGCCCAGCATGGATCGCGTAGACGCGATCGCGCTCCTCACGCGACAGTGGCGTCGCGGTGCCCGTCAACGTAGCGCCGCCGATTTCGGCGCTGACGGCGGGGTTGGTGACGAGATTGCGGAACCAGTCAGGATCGGTGTCGGCGCCAGCCTTGGAGGCGAATACGAAGACTCGCTCGCCCTCTTTCAGGTACATCATCGGGTTGACGCGATCGAGACCTGATTTCGCTCCCTTGGTGTGCAAGAGCAACACCGGCGCTCCTTCGAAGGGTCCGCCAACCTTTCCTTCGTTGGCTCGAAACTCTTCAATGATGGTCGTGTTCCACGCGTTGGTGGCGGCTGTGGTGCTCTTTGCCGCGGTCTCTTCGCTACTCATTCGTACTCCTTGGTCGTTCTCGTCGCTCAATCGTGGAGACGACGATCGGATCGATCATTTGATGGACTGAACAAATCTTAAGGGTGAGTAATGGTCGCCAAGCGGGTGTGAACATCGGGAATAACTCGCCACCATGTGGTGGGCGATGATCGTCGCGTTCGACGCGTTGGTGGTAGCTCGGAGGCGATGAACCGCGGTGTCGGGAGAACTACCCTCGATCCGCCCTGCGCTTTTCGCCGCGGACGTGAAAGATTGTTGAGACACTGGCACGACAAAGGACTTCGATGACTTCACGACAATCAGGGCGAAGAGGCGGTCGCGGGGCCCGACGATTGGCAGCCCCGGCGTTGGCCCTCGCGATGCTGCTGGGACTTGGTAGCCCCGTCGCCGCGGCGACACCCTCATCGGTGGTGCTGCGTTACGCCACGTACGCCGTGGCGACCGCAACCCATGACCGACCCGCCCACATCGTCTCCGCGATCGACGTCAGCAACGCGGTGAGCGCATTGTCAACGATCTCGAACAACCTCGCACTCCTTATCAACCTGGGCGACGTGTTCGGGTACCGGCGTCTGGCCGTGTTCATTGATCAA
>DAIOEY010000024.1:0-6118 GCA_036745995.1 Acidimicrobiales bacterium
GTTCAGCTGATGTCGCCCGGCAGTCCGCGTCGGTCGGAACTGAGTGGGAGCACCGCGCTGATGCGGATGATCACGATGAACGACAGCGCGACCCACGGAGCGAATCGGGCGATGATCACCGCGACAACGGCGAGCGTCAATACGGCGTACCAAATCACCATCGCGACCTTTCGTCGAGAGGTGGCGGCGGCGTCTTTGAGCAGTCCGCGCCGATGCGCGTATCGCGTCGACAACGCGGACAGGACGTTGCCGATGAGTATCACGACGCTCACGGCTTCGACGCCCACCCAGAAGTCCGAGTGGGCGTAACCGTGGGCCAACATTGACGTGGCAAAAGGAATCAACGTGATGTTGAGGGCACCGGCAATGACGAACAGCGTCATGTAGTGGTCCGCTCCGCGCAGCTGACGAAGTGAACGGTGCGAGAGCACCCAGTTCCCGGTGATCCACAAGAAGCCGAGCAGGACGCTGACGAGCGTGGCGCGCTGGGCGTTGAACTGGTGCACGAGGTCGTTGTGCGGCGTTTCGTTGGTCGCGCTTAGGTTGAGGACCAGTACCGTCGCGGCGATGGCGAGAATGGCGTCGGTGAAGATCTCGAGGCGAAACGTCGAATGTATCGCCTGCTCGCGGGGGCGAAACGTGTAGATCTGGCGCCAGAAGCTCTCGGGCGGATCTTCGTCGCTGTTCACGGATCCACCCTTCGTGTCGACAGTGCTTCTCGCGGACGTCGCGCTGTGCAAACCCTAACGGAGCACGCCACGAAGATGGGGTAACGACGCAGACGGTGGGTGCGACGTACTCCTACGTCGACGAACGGGCGACGTCCCATCCGCTCGCGCGAGCCCACGTTTCGGCCTCTTCGAGCAGGTCCATGATGAGATTGTTCTTCGCGTAGGTGTACGCGATTCGGTCTTCGCCCCATCGAAGCGCGGCCGTGTTCTTGGTCGTCGCGTAGCGATCGCGCGCGCTCGCGTTCGACCGAAGGTAATCGCGAAACAACAGGTGTTCGCGTTCGAACGGTCCGCCGCTTTGACAGACGTGCAATTGGGCCACGCGCGGCGCCGGCGGGGGCACGTGAAAGAAGCGGTGCTCGGCGTCGCGGCTGTACAGCTCAAAGCCGCTCGCGACGCAACCGTCGAGGTAGGCGGCCTCGTCGTCGACGTCACGCACGCTCATTTGGATGTCGATGATGGGCTTGGCGTAAAGACCAGGAATCGACGTCGAGCCGATGTGGTCGACGCGCAGCACCACCGCGCCCAAGTGTTCGATCAGCCTCGAGCGAATGGTGGCGAAGAGTTGCGCCCAACCGGCGTTGTACGGGGCCATCTCGACGCGTTCTGCCGGTCGCACCGGGGCCACCTGCTGAAAGCTCGGCCAGATCACGCCGAGCGCCCGCTGCGCCAACTCCTGGCGTTCAGCGAGTGGCAACGCCTCGGGGATCGTCCCTCGCGTCGCCGCGACGATCTCGTAGAGTTCGATGAGGTCGACCCGCGCGCCCTCGCGCTCGCGTCGCTTTCGCCATTGGTCGAATGGTTCGTCGGGGCGAAGTGGAGACTCGGACATCCTGTTCATGCTGTCAGATTCGCCGAGCCCCGACCTTCTAATCGGGGATCGGCCACAAATCGTTCGACCTCCGGCGCGTGGTGCCGTAGCATTTCCCCAAAACGGGGAGGCGTCGTGCACTGTCAGGTTTGTGATGAAGAGACACCAGCCGGCAAGCGGTTCTGCGCCAACTGCGGTAGTGCTCTCACCCAGGCCTGCGCCAGCTGCGGTTCCGCCCTCCTCGCCGGTCAGCGCTTCTGTGGCGACTGCGGCACGTCGGTCCTCGGTGCTGGCGAAGCATCGACGACTTCTGGTCCCGTGACGCCGCGCGCCGTCGAGGCGCCCTCGGCCGAGCGGCGACTGTGTTCGGTGCTCTTTGTTGACCTCGTCGGGTTCACGACCTTGGCTGAGAAGCGCGACCCCGAGGAGATCCGCGAACTGCTGAGTCGCTACTTCCAGCGCGCCCAGACGGTGATCGAGAACTACGGGGGGACCGTCGAGAAGTTCATCGGTGACGCCGTGATGGCCGTGTGGGGTGCGCCCGTCGCCAATGAGGACGACGCCGAACGGGCCGTGCGAGCGGGACTGGAAGTCGTCTCCTTGGTGGGCGACCTCGGTCGAGAAGCAGGGCTCACGGGGCTCGAGGCTCGGGGCGGCATCGTCACCGGCGAAGTCGCGATCACGATTGGCAAGGTCTCAGAAGGAATGGTCCTGGGCGACACCGTGAACTCCGCCTCGCGCGTACAAGGCGCCGCGGCGCCGGGAACCGTGTTGGTCGACGAGGCGACGTGGCGCGCGTCGTCGGGGGCCGTTGTCTTTGAAGAAGTCGGGGCGCTGACGCTGAAGGGCAAGGAAGAGGTCGTCAACGCGTGGCGTGCTCTGCGGGTCGTGGGCAAGCGCAAGGGGCTCGGACGAAGCGAGCGGCTCGAGCCACCGTTCGTCGGCCGCGACGACGAGATTCGACTGGTGAAGGACCTACTGCACGCAACGGCGCGCGAGCGTCGGGCGCGGCTGGTGTCGGTGACCGGCGTGCCGGGCATCGGTAAGAGCCGACTTTCCTGGGAGTTCCTGAAGTACGTCGACGGGCTCGCCGAGGACGTCTACTGGCACCAAGGTCGCTCCGCCTCCTATGGCGAGGGGGTCACCTTCGGTGCACTGGGCGAGATGGTGCGAATGCGAGCGGGTATCAATGAGGTTGAGGATTCGGACGAGGCGCGCGCGAAGCTGTCGCGTAGCGTCGGAGAATTCGTGACCGATGAAGACGAGCGGCGATGGATCGAGCCGCGCCTCGCTCATCTGCTAGGACTGGCCGAGGCGCCGACGGGGGAGCGAGAGGAACTCTTCAGTGCGTGGCGCACATTCTTCGAACGGATCAGTTCTTTTGGACTCACGGTCATGGTCTTTGAAGACCTCCAGTGGGCCGACCCGGGACTGATCGACTTCATCGAGACGATCCTCGAATGGTCGCGCAGTTACCCCATCATGGTCGTCACCCTGTCGCGACCCGAACTGCGCGACCTTCGCCCCGACTGGGGCGCGGGCCAGCGCAGCTTCACCTCGCTGCACCTCGACCCGCTCTCCGACGAGTCGATGCGGGCATTACTCAACGGCTTCGTCAGCGGTCTGCCCGACGACGTCACGTCGAGCGTTTTGGCCCGGGCTGAAGGTGTGCCGCTGTACGCCGTCGAGACGGTGCGAATGCTCGTCGATCGTGGCGTCCTCGTCGCCGACGACGGCTTTTATCGCGTTGAGGGCGAGTTCAGCGAACTGGAGATTCCCGAAACGCTGCACGCGCTCGTCGCGTCGAGACTCGACGCACTGCCCGGCGAACAGCGCGCGCTGCTCCAGGACGCCGCGGTGCTGGGGACGTCGTTCCTGCCCGAGACGCTCGCGGTGTTGCACGGGGCCGAACGGGCCTCTATCGATGCGCAACTGCGCGACCTCGTTCGCAAGGAGTTCCTGCGCTTCGATTCAGACCCGCGTTCACCCGAGCGAGGGCAGTACGGATTCATCCAAGGTGTGATTGGCGACGTGGCCCTGTCGATGTTGTCGCGACGCGACCGAAGTGCGAAGCATCTGACCGCCGCGTCGTACTACGCGTCCTTCGAGGACGAGGAACTCACCGCGATCGTCGCTGCCCACTACGCCTCGGCGTATCGCGCGGCGCCCGACGGCACCGACACCGCCGCGATTGCCGAGAACGCCAGCACGTGGTTGACACGTGCCGGTGAGCGTTCGATGTCCCTCGGGTCGCCTGAACAGGCTCTCGAACAGTTCGAACAGGCGCTCGCCATCGTCAGCTCGGGTCCGGGGCGCGCGCCCTTGCTCGAATCGACCGCCGAGGCGGCGTCGCGCGCCGGGAACTTCGAGCGGGGCATCACCTTGGTCCAAGAGGCAATTGACGATTACCAGGCCGCGGGCGATCGTGACGCCGTTGGGTCGGCGAAGGCGCGATACTCGTCGTTCCTGCGCGCGATCGATCGTATTCAAGACGCCGCCACGGTGTCCGAGCAGGCGTACGTCGAACTGGGCGATGACGCTGACCTTCGCGTTCGTTGCAAACTAGCGTTGGCGGTCGGCCGGTCGTTGTCCTCGGGCATCGACGTCGCCCGTGGCCTCGAGTGGGCCGAGATTGGATTGGCGCTCTCCGAGCGTCTCGACGATTCTCTGCTCTTGGCCCAAGCTCTCGGCGACCGATCGTTCGCCCTGTTCAATCTCGGGCGTTACCGCGAGGCGGTCCTGCTCGCGCGCGGGATGGTCGAACTGGCGGTTGAAGTTGGTTCATTGCAAGACCAGGCCCGAGCCACCATGGGGCTCAGTCTCTACGCGTTGCCCGACGATCCCCACCAGACCTACACCGTCGCCATTGAATCGGCGGAGATCTCTCGACGGGCCGGCATGCGGGGACACGAAGAGACCAACATGCTGAACGCCGCGGAGACCGGTATCTCGCTCGGTCTCTGGAACGAGTCGCGCCAGATCCTGGCGGACCTCTCAACACACTTCTTGAGGCTGCAGGGCGAATCCTGGAGCAAGTGCCTCAGTGCGATGCTGCTGGCGTTGACCGGCGACGCCGAGGCCGCGAAGGCCATGATCGAAGGGCACTCGGAGCTCGGCGACGCCGAGTCGGTGGCGAATCTCACCACGATGCTCCACTCCCGGGCGATGGTGCAGTACGCCTCGGGCGACTTCGAAGGGGCCTACGAGATTGCGGCGAGGGCCGTGGCACTCGACCCCATGGGCATCAACAGTGCGGTGGCAATCGCGCTGCAGGCACGCGCCGCCATTTGGCTCAAGGACCAAGAAGGAATCCGAAAGAGTCTGGCCGCGACCGAACTCGTCCACGGACGATGGATGGCGTCGGTGCGCGGAGAAGTCAAGGCCGCCCTGGCCGCGATGGAAGGGCGACCCGACGACGCCGGCGAGATGTACGTAGCCGCCATCGAGTCCTGGCGCACTCTCAACTGCGTCTTGGACATCGCCGTCACCGAACTCGAATTGATCCATCTTCTCGGTCCCGAGCACCCTCAAGCCGTGACCGCCAAGGAGGCCAAGGACATCTTCACCCAATTGGGTGCTGTCCCGTATCTTGAACGTCTCGAAGCGGCGAGCGCAACCTAACGTTTCGCTACTTCGCTCTTCGCCACCTCGTGAGCCTGCCCGGGAATTTGGGACTAAATCCCCTTTGCGTCGGCGTGGTCGTTCGCCAAGATGCGTGGGAACGTGGTGAAAAGAACCGAGAGGATGCCGATTGACGGATGTTGCGCCCCAGGACCTAAAGAAACTCGAACGCGAAGGCTCACTCAAGCCGGTCATTGACGTCATTCCTGACGAGGCCTACCGCAACCCGACGTGGCGGGGCCTCAGTTACTTCGCCCGCGACCTCGCGTTCTACGTGGGTATGGCGGCGCTCTTGGTCTTCGTCACGAATCCTCTGCTCGTCCTGCCGATCGAGATCGTGATGGTGCTCGCGGTGACCGGGCTGTTCGTCGTGGCCCACGACTGCGCGCACGGCGCACTGTTCAACTCCAAGCGAAAGAACACGGTCATCGGGAAGCTCGCGATGTTGCCGTCGTGGCATGTCTTTGAGGCTTGGGTGCTCGGACACAATCGCATACACCACGCCTTCACGGTGCGACAAGGCTATGACTTCGTGTGGCACCCCGTGACGCCCGAGGAGTACGCCGCGAAGAGTCACGTCGCACGGATGCTGCACCGCGTCGAGTGGTGCTGGATGGGAACCGGACTGTATTACTTCCTCGAGGTGTGGTGGCACAAGATGATCGCCTTCAAGCCACCCCAACGCTGGGTGAAGTCGATCCGCAACGACCGGTTGTTCACGCTCGCGTTCATTGTCTTGCTGGCGGTCGGCCTCGGACTGCTCGGTGACGCGCGGACCCACTCGGTGATGGGTGCGTTGTGGCTCGTCGGGCGTGTCGAGATCATTCCCTTCGTTGGCTTTTGCGTGATGATCGGCTCGGTCGTGCACGTCCACCACGTCCAGACCGACATCCGGTGGTGGAAGCGCAGTGAGTGGACCAAGTTCAAGGGCCAGATGGAAGGCACCACGGTGCTG
>DAIOEY010000024.1:6218-17581 GCA_036745995.1 Acidimicrobiales bacterium
GGACGCCAGTTCCTCGCCGAGCGCACAACGGTGCCGGCCAAGTAGGTAACGGTCGCCGCGTCGCGCAGGACTGGCGAGCGAATTGAAAGCAGGCGAGCGGCTTCGGTTGGCCGCTAGCGTGACTGCGGTCATGAAACTCAGCCACCAGATACCCCAGACCCCGTGGCGAGCAACGAGTACCTGGGAACTGCGCCCGCGAATGGTCGCACCACTCGCGATCGGTCTCACACTCTTTGGCATCGGCGAAGGACTGCTCGTCCAGTCGCACTGGGGCGCGACACCGTGGACGGTCTTCGCCGAGGGCGTCTCGCGTCACACGCACGTTTCGCTCGGCTGGTCGACCGCAGCGATCAGTTGCGTCGTGTTGCTCGCGTGGTTCCCCTTGCGCGAACGGCCCGGTTTTGGCACGATCATGAATCTGATCATCATCGCCTACGTGTTGCAGCTGACGACGACGATCGTGTCGGTGCCGTCGAGCCCCGCGCTACGGGCGTTGTTCATGGTCGGCGCCGTCGTCGCGATCGGCATCGGCAGTTCGCTCTATCTGACGACGGGCCTGGGCCCCGGTCCGCGCGACGGGCTCATGACCAGCCTGCACCGACATCTCGGCGTGAGCGTCGTCTACGTGCGACTCACGCTGGAGATCGCGGTGCTGGTCACCGGTTGGCTGCTCGGCGGCACCGTCGGTGTCGCGACGGCGTTCTTCGCCGCGACCATTGGCTTCAGCATCGGTGCCAGTCTTCAGGTCCTGGAAAGAATCGTGCGAAAGGTGCAGCGATGGTGAGTGGCGGGCAGATGGCCACCTTCTTCGCCGCGTCCATCGTCATCATCATGGTGCCCGGACCGAGCGTGCTGTTCACCTTGGCCCGTGGTGTCGCGTGGGGCCGGGCCGTCGCGGTTCTCACGGTGCTCGGCAACAGCATCGGGACGCTCTTGCTCTCGGTCGTCGTGGCGCTGGGTCTCGGGCCGTTATTGGCGCACTCCAAGGCGTTCTCCGTAATCCTGCAGCTGGCTGGCGGGTCGTACCTCTTGTGGCTCGGGATTGGCGCGCTGCGCCACCGCCACGCGCACGCGCACGCGATGACCAAGCGTGAAGCCGATCGACCATCGAACCTGCACGTGGTGCGCCAGGGTTTCACCGTCGGCGTGCTCAACCCCAAGTCGCTGGTCTTCTTCGCGGCGGTCTTTCCCCACTTCGTCGATCGCACCAAGGGCAACGTCACCGTGCAGTTGCTCATCTTCGGCGCGATCTTCAGCGTGATGGCGTTTCTCAGTGACGGCACCTGGGGCCTCATCGCGGGCACCGCGCGCGAGTGGCTCTCCGGTTCACCCCAACGCCTCGTCGCGCTTCGCGCCATTGGCGGCTGCGTGATGATGTGCCTCGGCGCCTTGATCATCGTGAGCGCGATCGCCTCGTAGTGTGACACCCGGTTCCTACGCTGGGTGCATGGGCAACGTACACGTCACCGGAGAGCGAAACGGCGTCACGGCGACCGTCGGCTCCTTCATTTCCAATCTCCCAGAACTGCTCGGCGCCATGGCGCTCGACGCGCGGTGCCTGGTCGCGATCGCCGAATTCGGCGACGGACGCTACGTTCAGTTCTGGGTAGAACCCGACGGCACGACGTCGGCTGAAGTGGTGTCGAACCTCAATATCGGCGACGCGGTGGCGCTGAGCCGTGAAGACGAGGAGGCCCTCTTCGAGATGGGTTGGGACGAACCCGTGCCCGTTCACAGTCCGAACTGGCGCGTCGAGGCCGACGAGGCGACCGGCGTTCTTCGCGTGGCGACCATGGTGCGAAGGGCGGTCTACGAGGTGTTGCGCGAGCGGCCCGACAACGTGCTGACGCTACGCTCGTTCGCCCTGGAGCGATCAGCTGAGGGCTGGCGTGAGGTCCAAGCGAGTACGCGCGTCTACGTGACCGCGGTGTGGGACGAGATCGAAGGATTCCTGCGCGCCCAATAGCCGGTCGTCCGGTCGGGTGGCGTTGCTTCCTACACTGCTCATGGCGAAGGAGTCGCGATGAGCATGCACGGTGGGGGAGTGGGAGGCCCTCGCCTCGGCATGCGTTCCATGCAGCGCGACCGCAAGCTACTCGCGCACCGCATCAAGAAGGGGACGCTGCCGCGGATACTCACCTTCGCCCGTCCGTACCGTTCGATACTGACCGTCTTTCTGATCGCGGTGGTGCTCGACGCCGTAGTCAGTTCGATCGCACCACTGATTCTGCGAGAGATCATCGACGTGGGCTTCAAGTTCCATCGCGAGCGACTCATCATCTGGCTCGCGCTGCTCACCGCGGTGCTGGCCATCGTCGACGCCGTCCTTTCGCTCTTCGAACGTCGGATCTCGGCGGTGATCGGCGAAGGGCTCATCTACGACCTGCGCGCCAAGGTCTACGGGCACATCCAGCAGATGCCGATCGCCTTCTTCTCACGCACCCAGACCGGCGCGTTGATCAGCCGCCTCAACAACGACGTGATCGGCGCCCAGCAGGCCTTCACGGACCTCTTCTCCAACGTCGTGGGCAACTTCATCCTCGTGGTGCTGATCCTCGCCACGATGCTCATCCTCAGCTGGCAGATAACGCTCGTGGCGCTCGTGCTGCTGCCGGTCTTCCTGTTGCCCGCGCGCTACGTCGGGCGCCGCCTCGGGTCGCTGTTCCAGCGAGGGATGGAGCTGAACGCCGAGATGAACATGGTGATGAGTGAGCGGTTCAACGTCGCCGGCGCCATGGTCGTCAAGCTCTTCGGTCGCCCGATGGACGAATTGCGAACGTTCGAGAGCCGCGCCGGACAGGTGCGCGACATGGGCGTGCGTCAGGCCACGTACCAGCGGTTCTTCTTCGTCGCGCTGTCGCTCACCGCGTCACTCGCGACCGCGTTCGCCTACGGCTTCGGTGGGGTGCAGGTCGTACACGGCACGTTGGCCATCGGCACCATCGTCGCCCTGACGGCGTACCTGGGTCGTCTCTACGGTCCGCTCACCCAACTCTCGAACCTGAACATCGACTACATGTCGGCGATGGTCAGTTTCGAACGTCTCTTCGAGGTGCTCGACCTCGAGCCGATGATCAAGGAGAGCGCGAACGCCCGCCCGATCCCCGGCGGCCCGGCCGAACTGCGCTTTGACGCCGTCGACTTCTCCTACCCGGGTGCCGAGGAGGTGTCGCTCGCCTCACTCGAAGCGGTCGCGACGCTCGACGACACGCCGCGCACTGCGGTACTGCACGACGTCTCCTTCGTCGTGAAGCCCGGCACGATGACCGCACTGGTCGGGCCGAGTGGCGCCGGCAAGACCACGATCTCGCTACTGGTGTCGCGACTCTACGACGTCGACAAGGGGACCGTGAGCATCAACGGTGTGGACGTGCGCGAGGCCACGACGGCCTCGCTGGGCGCGACGGTCGGTGTCGTCACCCAGGACCCTCATCTCTTTCACGACACGTTGCGCGCCAATCTGGTCTTCGCCAAGCCCGACGCCACCAGCGCCGACATCGAAGGGGCGCTGCGCGCTGCCCAGATCTGGAATCTCGTGGTCTCGCTACCGCTCGGTCTCGACACCGTGGTGGGCGAGCGCGGTTACCGACTCTCGGGCGGAGAGAAGCAGCGCGTGGCACTGGCGCGCCTGCTCCTCAAGTCGCCCCACTTGGTCGTGCTCGACGAAGCAACGGCGCACCTCGACGCCGAAAGCGAGGCCGCGGTCCAACGAGCGCTCGACGAAACGATGTCCTCGCGCACGTCGCTCGTCATCGCGCACCGACTCTCGACCATCCGCAACGCCGATCAGATCCTGGTCGTCAACGACGGCACCATCGTCCAGCGCGGATCGCACGCGGAACTGTACGCCGCGGGTGGACTGTACCGCGACCTCTACGAGACGCAATTCGCCCAACAGGAGCGTTAGCCCATCGAGTGGGCGCCACCGTCCACGTGGATCACCGACGCGGTCGTTCCTCGCAACAACGGTGACAACAACGCAATGGCGGTGTCGGCGACGGCACTGGAGTCGTAGACGTCCCACCCGAGCGGCGCGCGCTCGGCCCAGGTGTCCTCGAAGAGCGAGAAGCCGGGGATCGATTTTGCGGCCACGGTGCGAATCGGTCCCGCCGCCAGCATGTTGACGCGGATCTTGTCGGGTCCAACCTCGCGCGCGAGGTAGCGGCCGAGCGACTCGAGGCCGGCCTTCATGACGCCCATCCAGTCGTACATCGGATAGGCCCGCGAACCATCGAAGTCGAGCGCGATCACCGAGGCACCCCCGAGCGCCTCACTCTTTTGCAGCAACGGGTGAAAGGCGCCGACGAGCGCGGCGAGGGAATACGTCGAGATCTGCATGGCCACGGCGACGTCCTCGAACGGGGCGGCGAACATGCCACTACCCAGACAGGTCGGCGGAGCGTAGCCAATGGCGTGGACCAATCCGTCGAGTCGACCGAAGCGTCGGCCCACCTCTTCGGCGGCGGCGGCAATCTGACCCGGATCGGTGACGTCGAGTTCGATGATCTCGCCGATGTCGCCCAGCTTTCGTGCCGTTCGCCTCGTGAGCGAGGTCCCACGTCCCGCGCCCGACAGAGCGATGGTCGCACCCTCCTCCAGAGCCCGCCGGGCGATACCAAAGGCCAAGGAGTCGTCGGTCAAAACGCCGGTAACCAGTATTCGGTGATCCGTGAGTAGTCCCATCTTGTTAGCGTACTTCTCGATATCTAATTCGATGAGGACGATGATGAGCACAGTAGGCATTCTCGGAGGAACCGGACCCGCGGGTCGCGGCGTCGCGGTACGGATGGCGAGCGCTGGGCACGACGTGGTGATGGGGTCGCGCGACCCCCAACGCGCTGAGGCAACGGTGGCGGGCATCGCGGCGCCCGGCGCGGGCTCGCTGCGCGGTGCCTCGAACGAAGAGGCGGCGAGTTGCGACATCGTGGTGGTCGCCACGCCCTTTGACTCGGCGGTTGCGACCGTCAGCGCACTTCGCACCGCACTCGCGGGCAAGGTCGTGATCTCGATGGTGAACGCGCTCAGCCGCGAGGGTCGAGAGCTCGTCCCGTTGTATCCGCCGCGCGGCTCCATGGCGGCCCAGATCGCCTTCGCCCTGCCCGAGAGCACCGTCGTCGGGGCCTTTCACCACTTGCCGGCCGCCCAGATGGAGGACCTCGCTAGCGGCATCGACGCCGACGTAGTGATCTTCTCCGACGACGCCGACGCGCGCGAGCTGATTGCGAGCGTCGTGAGCGAGATGCCGGGTCTTCGCGGGGTCGTCGCGGGTTCGATGTCACTCGCGAGCGCCGTCGAAGCGTTCACCGCGGTGTGCATCTCGATCAACATTCGCCACAAGGCCCACAGTTACGTGCGCTTGGAGGGGTTGTCGCACTGATGCAGCTGTACGACACGGCGAGGAGGGGCGTCTTCACGCTCGACGCGGGACCGCTCGTGACGATGTACAGCTGCGGCATCACGCCCTACGACGCGGCGCACCTGGGTCACGCGTTCGTGTACCTCACCTTTGACGTGTTGCAACGACGACTGCGCGACGCCGGACACGAAACGCGATGCGTGCGCAACGTCACCGACGTGGACGACGACATCCTGCGCAAGGCGCGCGAACTCGGGGTCAACTACCTCGACCTCGCGGCCCAGGAGATGGCGAAGTTCGAACACGACATGCAACTGCTCAACCTCCAGCCGGTCTACGGCGAACCACGCGCCACCGGCGCGATCCCCGAGATCTTGACCTTGATCGGCGCGACATTCGATCAGGGTCTCGCCTATGAGGTCGACGGTTACGTCTACTTCGAGGTCTCGAAGTTCCCCCGGTTCGGACAGGTCAGCCACGAGGACCGCGCGTCGATGCTCGAACTCGCCGAGATTCACGGAGGGCGTCCCGACGACCGTCGCAAGCGTGACCCCCTCGACTTCGTCCTCTGGCAGCCGTCGCTCGAGGACGAACCCGCGTGGGAGTCGCGATGGGGTGCCGGGCGACCGGGCTGGCACATTGAATGTTCGGCCCTCGCGTTGCGCGACCTGGGCGAGACCCTGGACGTGCACGGCGGCGGACGCGACCTCGCCTTTCCCCACCACGAATGCGAGGCCGCCCAGAGCGAATCGGTGACCGGCGCCCAGTTCGTCAAGCACTGGTTGCACGTAGGACTGGTCGGTCTCGAGGGGACCAAGATGTCCAAGTCGCTCGGCAACCTCGTCTTCGTGTCCGAACTCGTCGATCGTGCCGAGCCGGCCGCGGCGCGTCTCGCCCTGCTCGATCAGCACTACCGCGAGGACTGGGAGTGGCGTGATGAGTTGTTGTCGCGCGCGCAGTCGCGTCTCGCGACGTGGCGAACGACGTTGACGACGGGTCGCGCGAGCTCGGTCCTCGACGACGTTCGCGCCGCGCTCGACGACGATCTCGACAGTCCCGCGGCGCTGCGCGCGATCGACGAAGCGGCGCACGCGGGCTTCAACGTTGCTCCCGGCGCTTCCTTGCTCGGCATTACGCTGTAGCCAGAGAAAGGCCACGATGTCAGAAATTGAGATCCTCCTACCCGACGGCAGTGTTCGCGCGCTGCCTACGGGATCGACGGTGCTCGATCTCGCGCGCTCGATCGGCGCTCGGCTCGGAAAGGACGCCCTCGCGGGGGTGGTGAACGGGCAGATGGTGGACCTGTCGACGCCGCTCAGCGACGGCGCCAGCGTGGCGATCGTCACGCCCGCGAGTGAGTCCGGTCGTGACGTGCTGCGCCACTCGACGGCCCACGTGCTGGCCCAGGCCGTGACGCGGCTCTGGCCGGGGGCGCACTACGCCATCGGGCCGGCGATACGCGACGGCTTCTATTACGACTTCGCGCTACCCGCTGACGACCACTTCAGTGACGACGACCTCGTGCGGATCGACGCCGAGATGCGAGCGATCATCGCCGAGGACCAGCCGTTCACCCGTTCGGAGTACTCGATTGACGAGGGTCTGGCGATCTTCAAGGACCAGCCGTTCAAGATCGAGATCATCAACGCCGTCCGCGCCGGCGCCTCGCCCGAGGACCTCGCCGAAGTGGAGAGTGCGTCGGTCGTGTCCACGTACGAGAACTCACCCGCCTTTCGCGACCTCTGTCGGGGCCCCCACGTGCCCTCGACGGCGCGCCTCGGACACTTTCAGTTGACCCGCGTCGCGGGCGCGTACTGGAGAGGTGACGAGAAGAATCCTCAACTCCAGCGGATCTACGGCACCGCGTGGGAGTCGAAGGACGCGCTCGCCGCGCACCTGCACCAGCTCGCCGAAGCGGAGTTGCGCGACCATCGACGACTCGGCCAGGAGCTCGACCTCTTCTCGTTTCCGTCAGAGATCGGATCGGGTCTCGCGGTCTTTCACCCCAAGGGCGGCATCATGCGACGGGTCATGGAGGACTACTCGCGTGCCCGTCACGTGGCGGGGAACTACGAATTCGTCTACACCCCCCACATCACCAAGGCCGAACTGTTCGAGATCTCGGGACACCTCGAGTGGTTCGCCGAAGGCATGTTTCCGCCCATGGAGCTCGACGAAGGTCAGCGCTACTACCTCAAGCCCATGAACTGCCCGTTCCACGTCCTGATCTTCAAGGCCCGCCAACGCAGCTACCGCGAACTGCCGCTGCGGCTCTTCGAGTTCGGTTCGGTCTATCGCTACGAGAAGTCCGGGGTCGTGCACGGGCTGACCCGCGTGCGCGGCATGACCATGGACGACGCGCACATCTTCTGCACGCGCGAGCAGATGTCCGACGAGCTCACGAGCCTCCTTTCGTTCGTGCTCGACCTCCTGCGCGATTTCGGGTTGAGCGACTTCTACCTCGAGCTCTCGACGCGACCCGACGGCAAGGCCGTCGGCAGCGTCGAGGAGTGGGACGAGGCTGAAGAGACGCTCGCCAAGGTGGCACGCGCGGCCGGACTCGAACTGGTGCTCGACGAGGGCGGCGGCGCCTTCTACGGCCCCAAGATTTCGGTCCAGGCCCGAGACGCGATTGGGCGCACGCACCAGATGTCGACGATCCAACTCGACTTCCAGACCCCCCAGCGCTTCGAGGCGAGTTACGTCGCGCCCGACAACGCCCGTCACCGTCCGATCATGATCCATCGCGCGCTCTTCGGCTCGATCGAACGATTCATGGCGGTGCTGATCGAGCACTACGCCGGCAACATGCCCACGTGGCTCAATCCCGAACAGGTCCGAGTCCTCGGGGTGCGCGACGATCACGACGAGTACGCCTACGACGTCGCCGCGCAACTGCGCCGCGAGGGAGTGCGGGTCGAGGTCGAACCAGCGACCGAGCCGCTCGGCGCGCGCATCCGCAAGGCGAAACTGGAAAAGATCCCCTACATCGTGGTGGTGGGGGACGACGACGTCGCCAACGGCACCCTCGGCGTCAACGCGCGCGGATCGAACGATCCCGAGCGCGGGGTCAGCGTGGGCGAGTTCAAGGAGCGCCTGCTCGCTGAGATTGCCGCGCACGGTTCGCCCGAGGCGCACTAGTGCCCCTCGAGCGATTCTCCGCGGCGTGGCGTGAGCAGTACGTCTCGGGAACGTCGGCGAGCGAGAACACCCACGACGCAGGCGAGTGCGTCTTCTGCGTCCTCGCCGACGCCGAGGTCGGCGAGTCGTCGGGCGTCTTGTGGCGCGACGAGACGACCTACGTGGCGCTCAACGCCTTCCCGTACGGATCGGGCCACCTCTTGATCCTGCCGCGGCGCCACGTCGCCGGTCTCGGCGATCTCGACGACGCGGAGTACGCCGACTTCTTTGGCGCGATTCGTCGCGTCGTCACCGCGCTCGAGGCGGCGTACGGTGCCGACGGCATGAACGTCGGGATGAATCTGGGCCGTGCCGCTGGAGCGGGAATTCCCAAGCACCTGCACGCGCACGCGCTGCCGAGGTGGATCGGTGACACCAATTTCATGACGGCGATTGGCGAAACCCGGGTCCTGCCCGAATCGCTCAGCTCCACCTGGGAGAAGGTCCACGGCCACCTGGAGGCTTAGAATTGGCCGGAGGTATCGTAGACTCTGCAGTTAAGGGTCCGGAGGATCAATTGTTCGACGGAAAGTTTCGACAGTCGCTTGACGCAACGACCGCACCCGTCGGTCGTTGGCTGGTTCGCGTCGGATTCTCCGCGGACGTGCTCACCGCTTCGGGACTCGCCTTCGCGTGCGCGACGGGCTGGGCCATCGCCGTTGGCCATCACCATCTGGCCGTCGTGCTGTTGATCGCGACGGGATTCCACGACATGTTCGACGGACCCGTCGCCAAGGCCTCGCACCGCGCCAGCCAGCGTGGCAGTTACTTCGACTCGGTCGTCGACCGCCTGAGTGACGCGGCCCTGCTCTTCGGCGCCGCGTACTACCTGACCGCGCGCCATCACGGAGAACTGGTGATGCTGCCGATCGGCATCCTCATCACCACCTTCATGATCTCCTACCAGCGTTCCAAGGCCGAGAGTCTGGGTCTGCACGCCAAGGGTGGGCTCATGGAGCGCGCCGAACGCATGATCCTTCTCGGTGTGGGCCTGCTCGCTACCCAGATCTTCATCCCGGTGCTCTGGCTCCTGCTCGTCCTGACCTCGATGACCGCGGTGGGCCGGTTCTGGCGCGTCTGGCAGATCGCCGCGAGGCCCGAACCGCCGGTCCCGCTGGTCCAGCGAGCGCACTACCACACCAGTCGATTGCGTCGAGGGCTCAGCCGCACGTCGCGCCACTAATCGTGGCCGGTTCCTCGCGCGTCGTACTCTTCAAGACCCTCGGCGCCGTGATGGAGACGTTGCCCGAACGCGTCGACGTCTGGCTCGGGCGAACCATTGCCCGACGGGTCGGTCGTCGCACTCTGGGCGCGAGGGCACACCTCACCACCAATATCCGCCACGCGCTGTTCGGCGTCGGCGCCGAGGTCGACGAACCCCTGCTCGAGCGGTTCATCGACCGCGGGTTCTCCGGCTACGGCCAGTACTGGGCCGAAGGCGCCAAGCTGCCCGCGCTCGCCAAGCGCACCGTATTCGAACGGTTCACCATGAGTGAGGGGCTCGAGTACCTCGAGGAGGCCAAAGAGCGCGGAAAGGGGACGGTCATCGCCTTGCCCCACGTCGGCAGTTGGGAATGGGGTGGGTCGTTCCTCGCCCAACTGGGTATGCCCATGGTCGCCGTCGCCGAAGACCTCGATCCGCCCGCGCTGTTCGCGTGGTTCAAGAAGAAACGCGAGTCCATCGGGATCCGTATCGAGCCACTCGACGAACACGCGGGGACGGTGCTGCTCCAAACACTGAAAGACGGCGGTGTCGTCGGGTTGCTGTGCGACCGCGACCTGCAGAGTAAGGGCGTCGAGGTGGAGTTCTTCGGCGAGCGGGTCACCATGCCGGCCGGTCCGGCGACGCTGGCGTTGCGCACCGGGGCGACACTGGTCGCGGCGGCCTGCTACGCCGGGCCGGGGCGCGACCACTTTGCTGTCGTCACGCCCCCGATCGAGGCCGAACGAACGGGTCGCCTGCGCGACGACGTGAACCGGGTGACCCAGTCGATCGCCTACGAACTCGAAGGACTGATCCGCCGCGCGCCCGAACAGTGGCACGTGCTCCAGCCGATCTTCGCCGAGTCGTGACGCGCCGCGTCGCGATCGTCAGCCCGTACGCGCTGAGCGTCTTCGGCGGCGTGCAGGAACAGGTCCTCGCCATGAGTCGAGAACTCTCGCGGCGCGGCGACGAGGTCGTGATCGTGGCGCCCGACGTGCACGACCACGCGCCGCTCGACACGCCGGCACGGGTCGAGCGCTTCGGTCGTCTCCTCTCGCTGCCGGCCAACGGTTCGCGCGCGCCGCTCACGTTGTCCCCGCTCGCGGCGCGGCGTGCGCACGACGCGGTGAGGTCGTTTCGTCCCGACGTCGTGCACTTCCACGAGCCGTTCGCACCACTGGTGGGCTGGGCGACGCTGCGCGCGCACGACGCGGCGGCGGTCGCGACCTTTCATCGCAGTGGCGACGGGCCCGCACTTCGACGCACGGGTCCGCTCCTTCGCTCGCTCGCGACGCGCCTCGACGCCAGTGTCGCGGTCAGTGCGCAGGCCGCGTCGACGATTCAAAGCGCCGCGGGCGTCGCGGCGCACGTGCTCTTCAATGGCTTCGAGGCCGAGCGATTCGTCGAGCACCCGCGCGAACGCGCGAGCGAGGTCGTGCTCGTCACGGTCGGGCGGCTCGAGGAGCGAAAGGGGACCGCGTCGGCCATTCGCGCGGTACGCGCGCACAACGCCCGTTCGAGTCACCACTGGCTACTCGTCGTGATCGGTGACGGACCGCAACGCGCGGCACTCGGCGTCCTCGCCGATCACGACCCGTCGATCGTCTTTCTCGACGCACTGGG
>DAIOEY010000025.1:0-2291 GCA_036745995.1 Acidimicrobiales bacterium
AACCGTTTGCAGCGTGGCCAGATGTTGCAAATGGACTCCACGGTCTGTTACCCGCTCAACCTCGACCCCTGTCCCGCCACCGTGGCGCTCGAGCAGACGAATTCGACCTACAACACGTACAAGATCCCCGGTCTGACACCGACGCCCATCAGCTCGGTGTCGACGGTTGCCCTCAACGCGGTGCTGCACGCGCCTCCTGGACCGTGGCTCTACTTCGTCCTGGTGAAGAACGACGGAACGATGGCGTTCGCCGCGACGTACCAGAAGCAACTGGCGAATGAGGCGTTGGCGCGCCAACGCGGCGTCGGATGAAGTGGCGCCTCGGGGTCGCGGGCTATCCAATCGAACACTCACTGACGCCCCAGCTACACGAGAAGGCTCTGGCGCTGTGCGGGCTGCAGGGCACGTCCGAGCGCGTCGCCATGCCCGACGCCGACCGAGCAGAGCTGCACGCCTTGATGGGGGAGCGCTTTGACGCCCTGTCGGTGACGATGCCACTCAAGGAGGCGGCGGCAACTATCTGTGACGCCCGCGACGCCGTGTCGACGCGCACGGGTGTCGTGAACTCACTGCTCTGGCGAGACGGTCACGTGCAGGGAGCGTGCACTGACGGCCGAGGTTTTCTCGACGCGCTCCTTGCGCAGTTCCACGTCACACCAACGCAGATGAACGTGCTCGTGCACGGTGCCGGAGGAGCGGCACGCGGGATCGTTGACGCGTTCGTGCACGCCAACGTGGGGGCGGTGGTGATTCACGGGCGCACGCCCGCGAACGTCGAGCGCATGACCAACGCGTACGACCACGTCTTTGACGCCAATCACCAGGTCGACCATTTCGACCTGGTGGTCAACACCCAACCGGTGCACGCGCCCGCGCCGTTCGGTGCCGAGGTGGCGGGCGTCGACGCTGAGACCATCGCGGTCGACATCACCTACGAGCCACGGATGTCGCCCTGGCGCCAGTCGTACGAGGATTTCGGGTGTCGCAGCGCCAACGGCCTGGGCTTGCTGGCCTACCAAGCGGCGTTGCAGATGCGCTGGTGGTGGGACCGCGACGTCGACGGCGCGAAACTGCTCGAGGTGATCGCGTGACCGACACGCTGAGTGCACTGAGTGTCAAGTTCCGCTCGAAGGACCGACTCGACTACTCGCTGCTATGGGGGCTCATCGCGCTCGGCGTCACCGGCGTCGCGATGATCTACAGCGCGACGAAGGAGCCACTGCTCAACGCGGGTTACAACCCGCACTATTACCTCGAACGTCAGGCGTTGTTCGTCGTGATCGGCGTTGTCGCCATGTACGTCATCTCGCTCGTTGACTACCGACGTCTCGAGATACTCTCGACGCCGCTCTACGTCTGCGCGTTGTTCGGACTCGCCGGCGTGTTCCTGCTCGGACAGAGCGCCCTCGGCGCGCAGCGGTGGTACGACCTCAAATTCATACAAATCCAACCGAGTGAGTTCACGGTGCTGATCCTCATCTTGGCGGTGGCGACGTACTGTCAGCGCCGGCCCGAGGGCCTGGCGATGTACGACGTCGTGCGCATCCTCGTGATGGGTGGCGTGCCGCTCGTCATGATCGTCCTGCAACCCGACCTCGGCACCGCGATCATCATCATCCTGACGGTGGCGGCGATGATGGTGGTCGCTGGCGTCCCGCCGCGGTTCATGACCTTCCTCGCGGTCGTCGGTTCGGCGGCGGTCGCGGCGGCGGTGTACCTGAAGCTGCTGCACAAGTACCAGATCGACCGGTTCATCTCGTTCTTCCATCAGAATTCGACCGACCCGAACCTGCAGAAGCTCATCTACGAGGTCAACAACGCCAAGAGCGCCATCGGATCGGGCGGGGTGCACGGAGCGGGACTGTTCCACGGACTCCAGACAGTGCTCGGCTACGTCCCCGAGCAGCGCACGGACTTCATCTTCACCGCGATCGGAGAGCAACTCGGTTTCATCGGATCGAGTCTCATCATCACGCTGCTCGCCTTCGTGGCGTTTCGGATGTTCATGATCGGCAAGAACGCCAAGGACGCCATGGGACGAGTCCTCTGTCTCGGCGTGTTCGTCTTCTTCGCCTTCAGCTGCTTCGAGAACATCGGCATGACGATGGGCATCATGCCCGTCACCGGCATTCCGCTGCCGTTCCTCAGCTACGGCGGCTCGGCGGCGCTCGTGTTCTTCTGCGCGGGGGGACTCGTGCTGTCGGTCTCGCGGCGCACGGGCAGTTAGCCTGAGGGTGCCATGAGTGACCACGATGCAGTTCCGGTTCAAGACAGCGTCCCGGTGGACGAGG
>DAIOEY010000025.1:2391-17314 GCA_036745995.1 Acidimicrobiales bacterium
GCCATGAGTGACCACGATGCAGTTCCGGTTCAAGACAGCGTCCCGGTGGACGAGGAAACGGCGTCACCCGTCGCTGAAGAGACACTCGACATCGACGTGGAGCCGGCGCCCGCTGCCTACGTTCACCAGAGTTCCGACGACGTCACTTTCGTGGTGATGAGCGCGGAATCGGTGACGTTCGATCTGGCCGATTCGTCACCGCGTCTGCACTTGATGGAAGAGGACATCCCCTACCGCAACATCTCGATCCCGATCGCGATCGTCGACGCGCAGGCCCTCTACAACGCCCTGCATGGTCTCGAGGGTCGTCGACCAGGTACGCACGAACTCGCGAGCGCGATCATCCGCCAACTCCAGGTCGACATCATCGCGGCGCGCATCCTGCGCGTCGACCAGGGCGTCTTTTACGCCGAGATCGACCTGATGACACCGCGCGGTCGAGAGCGCTTCGACTGTCGTACCAGTGACGCGGTGATCCTGGCGCTGCGCCAAGGCGTTCCCGCGCCGATCCTCTGCGCGCAGGAAGTACTCGACAGCTTCTACTCGTGAGCGAAGGAGAGCGGGCGGACCTCGCCGCCGCCACGCTCCTGGCTGTTCTCGTCCGAGATACGCAAGAGGATCGCCACGATGATGTAGTTGGCGAACAGCGAGCTACCCCCGTAGGCCATGAAGGGCAACGTGATGCCGGTGAAGGGCAGGATGCGCAGCACGCCCGCCATGATGAAGAAGGCTTGGAAGCCCATGATCGCCGACAGGGCCGTCGCGGCGAGGCGCACGAAGTCTGAGTGGGCGTGCTGGGCGATGCGAAATCCCTCGCCGACGAACACGACGAAGAGACAGACGACCAGGATGATGCCGAGGAAGCCCAGTTCCTCGCCGACCGCGGCAAAGATCATGTCGGTCGTGATGAACGGGACCGATCCGGACTGGCCGAGTCCGAGGCCGGTACCGGTCATCCCGCCCGCGGCGAGCGAGAACCATCCGTAGGCGAGCTGGTGCGAGTACGCGAAGTTGACCGCCGACCACGGATCGAGCCAGAGACTGACGCGCTGGTGAATCTGAGTGAAATAGTTCGCGGCGACGACGGCGCCCCCGGCGAAGAGCATCACGCCGAGGAACACGTAGGTCTTCAGGCCGGTCGTGACCCACAAGAGCGAGAGGAAGAGTGCGAAGAGCAAGAGCGCGAAACCAATGTCGTTCTCCGCGCCGAGGATCGCGATCGCGAAACCCCACGCGAAGAGGATCGGCAAGAGCGTCTTGGGCGGCACGATGAGGAACCGTCCCACGCGCTGGGTCGGTGTCGAGAGCAGCTGGCGGTTCGCGGAGAAGTACGACGCGAAGAAGAACGCCAGGAGGATCTTCGCGATCTCCACCGGCTGGAAAGAGATCGAGTGGAAATGCACCCAGAGTCGCGCGCCGTTGATGTTCTCTCCGAAGTGGGGGATGAGGGGCATCAGGAGCAGCAGAATCGCGGCGAGCAGCGTCATGTAGCGGTACCGGTCGAGGTCGCGGACGCTCCGGACAAGCTTCAGGGTGACGATGACGCCGACGGCGCTGATGAGGAACCACAGTGCCTGGTACTTCGCCAGTGGCGGATTCCACCGGGCGATCTCGACGTAGCCAATGCCGTTCAAGAGCGTGGCGACAGGGAGAAGAATCTGTGACGAACGCGGGGCGTAACGGCGAATGGCGACGTGCAACGCCAAGGAGATGGCCACGATGATCGTGAGAAAGGTCCACAGCGTGGGAGGAATCTTGCCCTTCGCCCCGAGTGACGCCAGTACGTAGAACGACGTCACGATCAACCAGGCGAGGACCATCAGACCAAGTTCGGTGGAGCGCGACGTGGACCCCTTCTCGACGGGGATTTGCTTGGCGGGAGACAACTTGGTGCTCGCGTGCTTCGCCACGAATCAAGAGTAGTCGTACGATAGTGCGCAACACTTCTATTGAGAGAGAAAGGGTCGTAACACCGTGGCGGTCGATCTTGTCTCTTTTGGGCCCGAACGGTTCTCGAGTCGAGAACTCTCCCGACTCGAGTTCGGCGCCCGACTGCTCGACTTGGCCGAGGACCAACAGCTGCCGATCCTGGAGCGATTCAAGTTCGTCGCGATCTTCGCCGACATGGTCGACGAGTTCTTCCAGGTCCGTGTCGTCAGTCTCGAGGACAAGGTCGCGGCCGGCGTGCAGACGCCTTCGGTGGACGGCATCCGTCCGCGTCAACAACTCGTCGCGATTCGCGAACGCGTCACGTCCCTCGTCGAGCGCCAGGACCGCATCGTGCTGGATTCGCTCTTGCCCGAACTCGCCGCGAGTGGCATCGCGGTGGTGCGCTACGTCGAGCTCGACGACGCCGAGCGTGCCAACCTCACGTCCTACTTCGACGAGCACGTGTACCCGGTCTTGACGCCCTTGGCCGTCGACCCGGGCCATCCCTTTCCCATGATCTCGAACCTGTCGCTCAACATCGCGGTGTCGGTCGTTGACGAGACGACCGGTGAGGAGCGTAGCGCCCGGGTCAAGGTGCCCAACTCGCTGCCGCGGTTCCTCCCCGCGGGATCGAGCCGATGGTGTCTGCTCGAAGACCTCATCATGGCCAACCTCGGCCAACTCTTTCCCGGCATGACCATCGGCCGGGCCGACTTGTTTCGGGTCACGCGCAACGCGGACCTGGCCCTGGAAGAAGACGAGGCGGACGACCTGCTCGTCGCGCTCGAAGTTGAACTGCGACGGCGCCGATTCGGTGAGGCGTTGCGCGTCGAGTTACAGCGAGGCATGTCCGAGGAGTTCCTCGAGCTGCTCGTCGATCAGCTCGAACTCGACCGCTCCAACCTCTACGTGACCGACGCTCCACTGGGATTGCACGACCTGTGGAGCCTTTACGCGATGGACCGTCCGGACCTCAAGGGGGAGGGCTGGTCGCCGCTCACCCCGCCGCGCTTGCTCGAGGGTGATCACGTGGGCGACATCTTCGCCGCCATTCGCAGTGAAGACATCCTGTTACACCACCCCTACGAGTCGTTCAGCGACTCGGTGGAGATGTTCATCGCCCAGGCCGCCGATGACCCGAAGGTCGTCGGCATCAAGCAGACGCTCTACCGCACCTCGGGCGACTCGCCGGTCGTCGGTTCACTGATTCGCGCCGCCGAACGCGGAAAACAGGTGGTCGCTCTCGTTGAGCTGAAGGCCCGTTTCGACGAAGCAGCCAACATCGAATGGGCCAAGGCACTCGAAGACGCGGGCGTGCACGTCGTCTACGGCATTGTGGGCTTGAAGACGCACTCCAAGACCGCCCTGGTGGTGCGCAACGAAGGCGAAACCACTGCACGCTACGTGCACGTGGCGACGGGCAACTACAACTCCAAGACCGCGAGGAACTACGAGGACTTCGGTCTGCTGACGTGCGATCCAGACATCACCCACGACATCGGAGAGCTCTTCAATTTCCTCACCGGTTTCGCCCGACACGCTGACTATCGCAAGATCATCGTGAGCCCCACCCAGACGCGAGGGCGCATTGTCGAACTGGTCAATCGCCAACGCGACCTCGGTCGTGACGGCAAGATCTCGATGAAGGTGAACGGACTGACCGATCCGACGATCATCGACGCGCTCTATGAGGCGAGTGGCGCGGGTGTGGAGATTCGTCTCGAAGTGCGGACGCTCTGTTGTCTCCGCCCCGGAGTTACGGGGCTCTCGGAGAACATCACGGTCCACAGCCTCGTCGGTGAGTTCCTCGAGCACTCTCGGGTCTTCATCTTCGGCCGTCAGGACGACCCGGACTTCTCGATCTTCCTCGGTTCGGCGGACCTCATGGAACGCAACCTTGATCGACGGGTTGAAGTCACGGTGCCGATCGAGAACCCGCGTCTACAAAGCGACCTCGTTGAAGCATTCGAGATCACGTGGCGCGACGACCGTTTCACCTGGGTGCTCGGTACCGATCGTCGTTGGCGCCGACTGCAGTCCGTCAATGACTTCTCCGCACAACAGGAGTTCAAGCGCCGAGCGCTCAGCCGGGCTCGCTCGCTGGCGTCGATGTAGGGTCGACACCTCGTCGCCACTGCAGGCTGGCGTAGGCCGCTCCGCCGATAGGGATGGGCAGCCAGAAGTTGATCAGACGGTACGCGATCACCGCGAGGATCGCCTGGCTGTGCGGGACGCCGAATCCGACCAACGTGGGGATGAGCACGCCCTCGACGATGCCGAGTCCGGCGGGCGTGATGGGAATGGCCGCAAGAATGTTCGCCAGTCCGTAGGCGACCAGCAGGTCGATCGGCGAGATCGCGTGGCCGAAGGCCCAGATGAAGACCCACAGGCACGTCGCGTCGAAAAGCCAGTTGAGTCCCGCCCAGGTGAAGGCCCACCACAGTGTGCGACGGTTCTTGATCAACATCGTGATGCGCTCGGCGACCTTCTGCAGCAGTAGTGAGATCTTGTCGGGGTCGAGCGCCGGTACGTGGCGCGCGGCGGCGCGCAGCCAGTTGTCGGCGTGGCGTTGACCGCGTGTGATCAGGAGGATCGTGCCGAAGAACGCCGCGAGCAGGAACACCCCCGCCAGAGCGGCGAAGCCGTACGCCGGGTTGAAACCGCGCAGCGGGATCGAGACCACGAGCGCGACCCAGAAGATGATGTTGAGCACCACCGCCGAACCGCTGCCCTGGGTCGCGAGTCCGAAGGCGTTGGTCTCCTTGGGCACGCCGAGCTCGTTGAAGATGCGGTACGAGAGCGCGCCGGCCGGTGCGGTGCCACCGGGCACCACGTGACTGATGGCCAGTCCGGCGAGGTTGACGCGCAACGTGTTGAATCGCCCCGGGGAGTACGGGTACAGCACCGTGCGCGTCAACTCGACGTACGAGTAGATCGCGGCGATCTCGAAGAGCACCGCGAGCGTGACGAGCAGGGGATTGAGGTGTGAGAGGAGTTGGAGCGACTTTCTTGCCGACGCGAACTGGGGAAGGACGAAGACCTCGAAGACGAAGACCAGGATGCCCACACTCAGGATGATGCGAATCTCGCGCGGCATCGCGAATCGCCTCTTCGTGGCTGGTGCGGGCATAAGACTTCCTTAAGCGTGCCACTCACCCACGGTCGAGGAGCGGAACTTGGCAAACGCAGTCTAGGTGGCTCTGTAGAATCGGCGAATGCGCACGCTCGTGGTTCTTCCCACGTTTAACGAGATCTTGAACGTGGAACCAATGCTGCGAGCGCTGCGCGAGATCGTGCCGTCGTGCGACGTGTTGGTGGTCGACGACTCGAGCCCCGACGGCACCGCGGACAAGGCCAAGCAACTGAGTGGCGAACTCGGACAGATCGAGATTCTCCAACGCGCGAAAAAGAGTGGACTCGGCGGCGCCTATCGCGCCGGCTTTGCGTGGGGACTCGAACACGGTTACGACCAGTTCGTCGAGATCGACTGTGACTTCTCGCACGACCCCGCCGCGCTGCCGTCGATGCTCGAGGTCGCACGTACCCACGACGTCGTCATCGGTTCGCGCTACGTGAAGGGTGGTTCGATTCCCAAGTGGTCGTTTCCGCGGTTGCTGTTGTCGCGCGGCGGCAATCAATACGCGTCGATCATGCTCGGTCTGGGCGTGACGGACGCGACGGCGGGTTACCGGGTCTACTCCAAGGAGGCGCTCGAGCGGATTGACTTTCCAAGCGTCTTGGCCGACGGCTACGGATTTCAGATCGAGATGACTTACCGCGCCAAACGCGGCGGTGCGTCGATCATCGAGGTGCCAATCTCCTTCACCGATCGCACAATGGGCGAGTCGAAGATGTCGAGCGGCATCATCTTCGAGGCGCTCTGGCTCGTCACCAAGTGGGGTGTGGAACGTCCCTTCGGGGTGCGTCCCTAGACCCTATCGACGAGGACCGACGACAAGAAGCTCGCTAGCTTGTCGCGCGTCTCCTCGCGCTCGGCCATCGGATCGGACTCGCTGACGATGCCGGCTCCGGCCCACGCCTCGAACGCCGTTCCCTTCACGAGTACGCCGCGAAGTCCGATCCACCACTCACCATCGCCGTTCGCGTCGATCCAACCGAGGGGCCCGGCGTAGTGTCCGCGGTCGTGCTGTTCGAGCCGTGCGATGAGTTCGTAGGCCTGGTCGCGGGGAATTCCTCCGACGGCCGCGGTGGGGTGCAGTAGACGCAAGACCTCGAGCGCGTCGGGCGCGTCGCCGGGACCATGATGCACACCCTTCACCCACGAGCCGAGGTGCGCGACCGTGCGCAACGTCACGATTGACGGCGTGGCGTCAGCCGTGACCTCGTCGTAGTAATCAGCGAGTAGCTGAACGATGTCGTCGACGAGGACGCCGTGCTCGTAGAGATTCTTGGTGCTCCCGAGCAGCCACGTCTCGTAGTCGTCGGGCGCGACGTTGGGCGGCAGGGAGATCGTTCCCGCCAGTGGGTTGGACTGGACGGTGGCACCCTCACGACGAGCCAGCAGTTCGGGGCTCGCCCCGACGAATCGTCGATCGTCGCTCGTGGGCAAGCTGTAGATCGTGCAGATCGGCTCGCGCAGTCGCAACCGAGCGGCGATCGCGGCGCAGTCGAAGACCTCGGGCACGGTGCCCAGTACCGCGC
Organism: Acidimicrobiales bacterium; assembly: GCA_036745995.1. Taxonomy (GTDB): domain Bacteria; phylum Actinomycetota; class Acidimicrobiia; order Acidimicrobiales; family RAAP-2; genus RAAP-2. Next base: position 8,983 of record DAIOEY010000025.1, read on the forward strand.
GCGCCAGAACGACCTTCGCGATCTCCTTGCGGCGAAGAATCTCGACCGCCAGCGCAACGTTGTGGGCGTATTCCTCGGGCGTTGGCTGGTACGTCAATGACCGGATGCTCTGGGTCTCTTGGGTGGGTGCGGGCTCGCCACGCACGACGTCGAGCCAGGGAGGAGATTCCTCGAGGGACGTCAACCACGCCTCGCCGCCCTTTCGTTGCGTGACGGTGTAGCGCGCGACGTCGAGCTGGCCCGACGCGTCACGGTCGAACGGCAACGATCCGAAGGCGACGATACCGGTACCTGACGGACCTTCGTCGCCGTCGAGTTCGTGTTCGCGAAGAAGTGCGACCGCGTCGGTTCGAGGGTTGAGCCCGCTTTCGAGCGCGACGGTGATCACCGACTCGCCAAAGGCGCTGCGGATGGTGTCGGCGGTTTCGATCAGCCAGCCACTGCGCGCGCCGATCGTTCGCAGTAGATCGGCCGCGACCGGCTCGATTCGTTCGCGCTTAAATCTCATAGTGACCTCGTTCCAAGGAACTGCTGACTCAAGCCCCCCATGACCCGTCGGTGATTGACCGCGGTGAATCCCGCGCGGTTGAGCATCGCCACGATCTCATCTGACGTAGGCAGATACGCAGTGGACTCGGGCAGATAGTGATACGCCGCCCGATCCGACACGAGTGAGCCGATGAAAGGTACGACCCGGTGAAACCAGATCCGAAAGCCGGCACGCAGAACTCCCGCTCGCGGTTCGGCGACCTCCAGGAGCGAAAGTCGTCCGCCCGGACGTGTCACCCGGGCCATCTCGTCAAAGGTGAGGGCGAGATCGGTGAAGTTACGCAGCGCGTACCCGCAAGTGACGCCGTCGAAGCTCGCAGAACGAAACGGGAGTTGTGACGCGTCGGCCTGGACGCGTTCGGACATCTCACGACCCGCGTCGAGCATGCCGTAACTGAGATCGGTCGCGATCGCGCGTTGTCCCTGACGCTGCAGTTCGCGGGTGAAGTCACCGGTCCCCGCGGCGACGTCCAAGATCAGACTCATCGGGGGCAGACGAAGATCGGTCACGGCCCGTCGGCGCCAGCGCCCGTCGAGTCCGAACGTCATCATTTTGTTGACCATCTCGTAGCGTCCGGCGATGGCGTCGAACATCGCGCGCACTTGACGGGTTTTCTCGTCGCCCTGGGGGAGCTGGCGTTTCAACACGGACTCAGGCGTAGTAGCGAAAGACCACTTGGGCGACACACGAAGGCTTGACCGCGTCCTTCACCTCGACCATCACGTCGAGGGCGACCTGGACGCCGCCGGGAACGGTCTCGACCGACGCGACGGTGGCCCCGGCCCGGACTTCTGCACCGACGGGCACCGGGTTCGTGAAGCGAACCTTGTTGGTGCCGTAGTTGAGGCCCATGGCAACGCCGTCGACGTGCAACACGCCGCCAAGAAGGACGGGAATCAATGAAAGGGTGAAGTAACCGTGAACGATGGTGTGTCCGAAGGGTCCCGTCTTGGCGCGCTCGGGATCAACGTGAATCCATTGGTGGTCGCCGGTCGCGTCAGCGAACAGGTTGACCTCTTCCTGGCTAATCGTGCGATAGTCCGAGTAACCCAAATGCGTTCCGACCATTCCGGCCAGTGCGTCGATACTCTTCACGTTCGTTGCCATAACCACCTCCTCGCAAACTCTATCTTTCATGAGTGCCGCGCCAGTCGCTCCGCGCAGACGCGCATAGGATGAGCACATGGCCGACGCAGTCCACGAGGAACGACATCGTCAAGTCTCCGACGGTTGGGTTCGCGCGGGAATCTTCGGCGTCAGTGACGGTCTGGTCACGAACGTCTCACTGATTCTTGGTTTCGCCGGCGCCAATCCCGGCCACAACATCGTCCGTCTCGCCGGACTCGCCGGACTCGTCGCGGGTGGCTTCTCCATGGCGAGCGGCGAGTACTTGTCGATGCGCGCCCAAAAGGAATTGCTCGAGTACGAGATTGACATTGAACGCAAGTCGATCGCCGATAGCCCTGACGCCGAACGAGAAGAGTTGCGCCAGCTTTTCGTGGCGCGCGGCATTGCCAGCGACCTGGCGGAGCGCCTCTCGGTTGACCTGATGCGCGATCCCGACCTGGCGCTGAGAACGCACGCGCGAGAGGAACTCGGTGTCGACCCTTCGGCGACGGGTTCTCCGTGGCGAGCGGCGCTCTCATCGTTGATCGCGTTCTCCGTAGGCGCGTTCGTGCCGTTGCTGCCCTGGCTCTGGTCCGCGACGGGTAACGAACTCTGGTGGTCGATCGCACTGGCGGCGCTGGGCGCCGCGAGCGTGGGCGGGGCGATCGGTTGGTTCACGCGCCGCGGCACCGTTCGCTGGTCAGTACGACAGGTCCTCGTCGCGGCCCTGGCGGCCGCGGTTACCTACGGAGTTGGTCGTCTCGTAGGAGGTTAGTCCTTCGTGCGCACGAATCGCATCAGGTTGTCTTCGCGTTCCACGCGAAAGCCGAGCGACTCGTAGAGGTTCCCCGCGCCGGTGTTCGATTCGTCAACGAAGAGTGCTGCCTCCGAGACGCCCTTTCGACGAAGCGCGGCGAGGCCCTGGGTCACCATCACGCGCCCGAGATGGTGGCCCTGGAAGTCCGGATGGACCGAGATGACGTAGATCTCACCGAATCGGTCGGGATGCAGTTCGTGCACCTTCGTCCAGCACGACGCGGCGATGCGACCGTCCATCTCGAGCAGGAGGAACCCCGAGGGGTCGAACCACGGTTCCTGCGTGCGCTCGGCGAGATCCTCGAGGCGCCACGCCCCCTGTTCGGGGTGATTCGCGAAGGCGGCGTTGTTCTGTTCGAGCCAAGCATCCTCGTCGTGCTGCGGTTCGAAGTTCCGCAACGTGAATCCTTCGGGTACGTCGCAGACGGGCACCGGGAGTTCGACGCGAAGGAACTGCAGGGTGCGGATGACCGTACCCGTGGGCACGACGAACAGGTCACGCGTCCACCAGTCGACTTCGGCGTGATTGACGAGCACCTCGTCGAGCAACCGCTGATCGAAGCCTCCGCCGCACATCTCGATGGTGGCGCGCTCGGTGCTGCTCAAGAGCGCGTAGCCCTCGAGCACGCCGTCGCGGTAGGAGAGCCAATGTTCGCCGGGCCAGCCGTGCACCACCGTTCGTCGTCGACCCTCGTCGATAGCCTCACGGCCCAGGCGGGCTTCGGTTCGGTTCATGAGATTGAGGACGTCGAGTCGTTGGTCGGGTGTCAGCGTGAGTGCGCACTGCCACGAAACGTCCATGAGCGAAGATTACCGGTCTCGACTAGTTAATTCGGCTGGCGACGCGGTTCAGGCGCCGAAGAAGCGCCCCCACCGTGCGTTCCGCGGCCACTAGTTCGGTGTAGACCTCGCTCGCCATCGACTTGCCCTCGGCTTCGACGAGCGCAGTGATGCGCGTTGAGAGTTCGGTCATCGTCGAAGTGATGGTGTTGAGCTCGTTCTGCATCGTCATGGACTGTCGGCCTTTGCCAGGGTCGGGCGTGCGGGTACACGATGGCGCATACTGTAATGGTCAGTGACTACGCGAACGATCACCCCTGGTTCTGACGTGCTCGAGTGGGCGTCGATAACCATTGACGGGACCCAGAGCGAGCAGTTCCTCCAGGGTCAGTTGAGTCAGGATCTTTCAAATCTCGGTCCCTCGGGAGCGTGGTCACTTCTGCTCGCGCCCGACGGGACGGTCATCTCGTCGTGTTTCGTTGAAGGAGGCGGCGAACACTTCGTGCTGACCTTGCCGCGCGAGCTCGGCGACGTCGCGCTCGCGCGACTGCGCCGGTTTCATCTGCGCGTCGCCTGCACGCTGGAACTCGCCGCCGCGTCGAGCGGGCCTTTCGAACGAGCCGAGGAGATGATCGTCGCGGGTTGGCCCTCGAGTGCGGAATTCGAGGTGCCGCTCACGCCACAGACCTTCGGCGCCGGGTTCGTCAACGCGACGGTCTCGTTCACCAAGGGCTGTTTCACCGGCCAGGAACTGGTCGGACGCCTCGACGCCCGCGGTTCGAGCGTCCCTTGGCGCCTCGTTCGCTGCGTCGGTGCCAACGTCCAACGCGTCGACGACGTGTTGCGATCGAAGGGACCCGATGGGCCAAAGGGCGTGACCACGGTCGTGGCGACCCCGCAAGGGGTAGTGGCACTCGGCATCGCCCACCGCACACTCCTCGACCCCACCTATCTGGCCGAGATCGACGACGTCTCGGTCGAGGCCGTTCAGTAGTGGGGGTTGGGGCTGAATTAGCGTGACACGCGTGGAGGCTGTTCGTGCGACTGCTCGTTGAGGGACTGTTCATCAAGGTGTCCGGCATCACGAGTGAGGAGGACGCGCTCTTTTCCATCGGGCTGGGCGCGAGCGCGGTCGGCTTCGAATTTGGCCCCACGCCACGGCGGATCACCCCCAGCGTGGCGCACGACATCGTTCGTCGACTCCCACAAGGTGCCCTATCGGTGGGCGTGTTTCGCAATGAATCACCCCAACGCGTCGTCGAGATCACCAACACGCTCGGCCTCAGTGCGGCCCAGATCGACGGCCCGATGACCGCAGAGCAGTTGCACTACGTCGCCGAGCGCGTCAATACGGTCCTGCGGACCATTCCGAGCACCAGCGTGATCGACTCCCTGACGTCCAACTCCGGTGTCGACTATCTCCTCTTGCCCGAGTCCGACGATCACGATTCACTGGTGGACTGTCTCAACACGTTTCTCGACGAGACGATTCGAACGCCGCTCATCGCCTCGGGCGGCCTCACGTCGTCCAACGTGATCGATGTCGTGCAGAACTATCCCGTCTGGGGCGTCGACGTTCGCGCAGGTGTCGAGACGGCACCGGGCGTGAAGGACCCAGTCTTGCTCGGAGAGTTCATCGCCAATGCGCACTGGGCGTTCGAGAATGCCCACGTCGACCGACATTTCGACGACTGGTTCTGACCCTTACGCGTGGTAGCGGCGAAAGACCACGCTGCCGTTGTGACCGCCGAAACCGAACGAATTCGACAGGATCACGTCGACGTCCAGGGCCCGGGGGGCTCCGATAACGACGTCCAGACCGACCTCGGGATCGATCTCGGTCGTCCCGGCGGTGGGCGGGACGCTTTGATGCAGCAACGTGAGTACCGACGCGACGCCCTCCAGGGCGCCCGCCGCGGCGAGCGAATGACCGAGATGACCCTTGATCGACGTTACCGGCGGCGCGTGGTCGCCAAAGACGTGGCGCACGGCGACTGCTTCGGCAAGGTCGTTGAGCGGCGTCGACGTACCGTGCGCGTTGATGTGCGATACGTCGCTCGCGGTGATACCGGCGTCGACGAGTGCGAGTTCCATGCAGCGGATCGCGCCACCCCCGGTGGGGTCCGGGGCGGTGATGTGGTAGGCGTCGGCGGTCGACGCCGCGCCGAGGATTTCGGCGAAGATGGTCGCACCACGCGCGACGGCGTGGTCCCACTCCTCGAGAATCAAGATGCCGGCGCCTTCACCCATCACGAATCCGTTGCGGTTGACGTCAAAGGGCCGCGAGAGTCCTTCGTTGCTGAGCGCGGTCATGTTGCGAAAGCCGGCCTCGGCGATCTCGACGATGACGGCTTCGGCGCCGCCGGCGACCGCGACGCTGCAGCGTCCCGACGCCACGAACCGAGCGGCGTTGCCAATGGCGTGCGTTCCCGCGGCGCACGCCGTCGTCACCGTCTCGGCAGGTCCACCGAGTCCGAACCGCATCGACACCGCGGCGGTGGCGGCGTTGGGCATCATCATCGGCACCATGAAGGGTGAGACCCGGTCGGGTCCCTTCTCATTGAGGACCCGCATCTGTTCGAGCACCGTCTGGAGACCGCCGATGCCGGTGGTGACGACGCTGCCCGCGTCAACGATGGGACCGTTCAGCCCGCTCTGGTTCCACGCCTCGTCGGCCGCCATGAGGGCGTAGAGCGCGAAGGGGTCGAAGCGCCGAAGTTCCTTCGGTCCACCGATGTGGGTCGCGTCAAAGGGCGCGATGCGTTTGCTCGCGGGCGCCGTGCTCTTGCAGAGTGCCTCCCACAGTGCGTCAACGCCCACGCCAGCGCAGGTCAGCGCCCCGAGACCCGTGACGGCGACGCGACGACCCTCGATCGGCCCCGAAGGGGTGACGGCGACTTGCACTACAGCTTGGCGTAGATGAGCTCGAAGGCTTCGCCGACGGTGGTGATGTCCTTCAACTCGTCCTCGGCGACCTCGATATCGAAGGTCTCCTCTAACGCCATGACCAGTTCGACGAGGTCGAGGCTGTCGGCGCCGAGGTCGTCGCTGAAGGAAGCCTCGAGGGTTACCTTGGACGGATCGACGGCTAACACCTCGACCGCGTTGTCAGTGAATTTCGCGAGTGCTTCGTTACGGTCCATGGTTTTCGTCCCTTGTTTTGTATCGCTCCATGGTACTAAACCCGCTCGCACCGTCGTGCCGCTACTGGCCGAGCGCGAGCCCGCCGTCAACGCACAGCACGGCGCCGGTGATGTAGCGGGCGTCGCTACTCGCGAGAAACCCCACCACGCCAGCGATATCGGACGGTTGGCCGACGCGCCCCATGGGGATCATGGCGGCCATCTGGTCCTTGGCGGCGCCCAGATCGCTGGTCATGTCGGTATCGACGAGACCGGGCGCGACGACGTTGACGGTCACGCCGCGCGCGGCGACCTCTTTGGCGAGGGAGCGGGCGAGTCCGACCAGTCCGGCTTTGGCGGCCGCGTAGTTCGCCTGACCCGGTACGCCGACGAAGGGACTGATGGAGCCGATGAAGATGATCGAGCCCTGTCGGGCTCGCACCATGGACGCCATCGCCGCTCTCACGGTATAAAAAGCGCCGTCGAGGTCGGTCGACAACACCTCGCGCCACTGTTCGTCACTCATGCGCATCGCGAGGCCGTCGCGAGTGACGCCCGCGTTGAGAACCGCGACGTCGATCGGTCCGAACTCGGCGATTGCGGCCTTCACCGCCTCGGTGACCTCTTCGGAGTGCGTGACGTCGACCTGGAACGATTTGGCACAACCGCTTGGGGCGTCGCCGGACCTCGACAGTCCGACGACGCGGTCGCCCAGCTCAATGAAGTGTTCGGCGATAGCGGCGCCGATGCCGCGGCTCGCGCCGGTGATGATGACGTGTCGACTCATGGGTCACTCTCCTGTAACTCCTCCAGTGACGCAGGGGCGTACTGGTGCTCGAAGGGACGGATGCGCTTGGTGAGACCGCTCAGCACGCCGGCGGGCGGCATCTCGATCGTGGTCGTCACTGACGCCGGCAGCGCCATCGTGCAGCGCAAGAACTCGACGGGTGACGTGAGCTGGCGAGAGAGTAGGGCGCGCCATTCCGAGGCGCTCGTGTGCACTTCGCCGTCGACGTTGGCGAGCAACGTCGCTTCCGTCGCACCCCACGTCGTTGACGCGAGTGCGGTGTCGAGTTCGGCCTGGGCTGATGCCATCAGTGGTGAGTGGAAGGCGCCACCGACGGGCAGCGCCGTCGCGCGACGCCAACCCAGTTCACGGTGTCGGGCCAACAGGTCGCGCAGTCCCTCGGTGGTGCCACTGACGACGATCTGGCCGGTTCCGTTGATGTTGGCGATCCACACCTCGGCGAGGTCGTCCAACGCCTCGCGCGCCTGGTCGTCACCACCCATCAGAGCGACCATCGATCCGGGAGAAACCCGCGCGGCGCGCGCCATGGCGGCGCCACGCACGGCGATCAACCGTGCCCCTTCGTCAATGCTCAACAGTCCCGACGCGACGAGGGCCGTCAGCTCGCCGAGACTGTGGCCGAGGAGGAAACGTGCCCGCACCCCGCGGTCGAGCAGTTCGAGGTAGCCGACCATGGAGAGGGCGAAGGTGGCGATCTGGGCTCGGTCGGTGCGTACGACGTCCTCGTCGCTCGCCGACGTCAAGAGGTGCTCGACGTCCACGCCACTGACCTCGCTGATGCGCGCCACCTGGCTCCAATGGCGTGACGATCGCCACGCCAACCCCGCGCCGCCCGCGAGCGAACCCTGACCGGGAAAGAGGACGACGACGTCGTCGCGAAACGCGAGCGAGGGTCGATCAGACATGCTCCAACGGTAACAGCGTGCCCGGAGTGGGACTCGAACCCACACACCCTCTCGAGTAAAGACTTTTGAGGCCTCCGCGTCTGCCGATTCCGCCATCCGGGCTGCGGCGACAACGGTAGCAGCAACCGTAAGGTGGTTGGGATGAAGGTGACGCTGTGGCGCGACGACGTTGAGATGTTGCGCCCCGTCAGGGCCGCGTCGGAGCGTCACGACGTACGCTCACGCCTCTATCTGCGCGTTGAGG
>DAIOEY010000026.1:0-5292 GCA_036745995.1 Acidimicrobiales bacterium
ACTGCCGTGAAGGTCATTCGCGACGACGACGCCGGCGCACGATCCGAGCGCGAAAGCGTCGTGGCGGTCGGCGTCTTTGACGGATTGCACCTCGGTCACCAACGGGTCATCGAGCAGATCACGTCACTCGTGCGTCGAGACGGCGCGCTCGCGACCGTCGTGACGTTCGATCCCCATCCGGCCCAGGTGCTCGCTCCCGCTTCGGCGCCCCTGTTGATCGCCACCATGGATCAGCGCCTGGAGGGTCTCGCCACGCTCGGTGTCGATCAGGTTCGCGTCGTCACGTTCAACCACGTACTCGCCGCTGAGTCGGCGACGTCGTTCATCGAGCGCGTGCTCGTGGGTGAGTTGCGGACCCGTGACGTCGTGGTCGGCGAGGACTTTCGCTTCGGTCACGACCGAAAAGGCGACGTCGCGATGCTCCAGCACGTGGGGTCGTCGCACGGTTTCACCACCCACCCGGCGCCGATTTACGGAGCGGGAAGTCGGTGGAGTTCGTCGGCGATTCGACTGGCGCTCGCGAGCGGCGACCTGCACGACGCCAACAACATCCTCGGACGACCGTTCACGCTGCGCGGGACCGTCGAACACGGGGACGCGCGCGGCGCAGGACTCGGCTTTCCGACGGCCAACGTGTTCACGGCGCCCGGCCAGCAGGTGCCGGCGATCGGCATCTACGCCGGCGCCGCCCGAGACAGCGACGGGCGATGGTGGCCCGCGGCGATCTCGGTGGGCACCCGTCCCCAGTTCTACGACGATGGTCCTCTGCTCGTCGAAGCGCACCTGGTCGGCTTCGAGGGCGATCTCTACGATTCGGTCGTCGACGTCGCGTTCGTGGCCTTTCTGCGAGGCGAGATGACCTTCGTCGGAACGGACGAATTGGTAGCGCAGATCGATCGAGATGTCGCGCAAACCCTTGAAATTTATGATTCGTTTACGCCTGAGAGCTCAGCACTGCTAAGATAGGTCCTCGGTCAGCGACGCTGATCGTGTGGGCCGTCAAGTGGGCGACTCGCAACGGGACCCCCGACTCATAAGGCACACAACGTTATGGCTGAGAAGCAGCAGATCATCAAGGACTACCAGGCTCACGAAACGGACACCGGCTCGCCCGAAGTCCAAGTCGCGATTCTGACGGACCGGATCTCGCACCTCACCGAGCATCTCAAGGTTCACAAGGGTGATCATCACACCCGTCGTGGACTCATGAAGCTCATTGGCCAACGTCGCCGACTGCTCGATTACGTGCAGCGTGGCAATGTCGAGCGCTATCGCGCTTTGATCGGTCGTCTCGGCATTCGTCGCTAGCCGAGATCGCACGTCGACGCCGTCGCCGTGCTCAACATATCCGAGGCCTCGGAGGCCAGTGGAGAACAGTCGCACCGCGACGGTTGCCCACTGGGATCCGGGCGGAGTGTTGCTAACCGCATAAGGAGCACATCCATGACTGACGCAATCCGCGTAAGTAGCCCAATCACGGGCACCGACAAGACCCTGAGTTTCGAAGCAGGACACCTCGCACAACTCGCCGACGGAGCCGTTTTGGCCCGCATCGGCGACACGATGATGCTGGCCACCGTGGCCGCGTCACGCAGCGTGCGCGAAGGTATCGACTTCTTCCCGCTCACCGTGGACATTGAAGAGCGCGCGTACGCCGCGGGCAAGATCCCCGGCGCCTTCTTTCGCCGCGAAGGAAAACTCTCGGACCAGGCGATCCTGATCTGTCGACTCATCGACCGACCGCTTCGTCCTTCGTTCCCCAAGGGCTTTCGCAACGAGATCCAGGTCGTCGGCACGATCTTCAGCGCCGACCAAGAGAATCCGCACGACATCCTCGCGATCAACGCCGCTTCGTGCGCGCTGATGATCTCGGGCATCCCCTTTGACGGACCGATCGGCGCGGTGCGCATGGCGTACACCACCGACGGCGAGTGGGTGCCGCACCCGACCTTCGCCGAGGGCGACGCCGCGACCTTCGAACTCGTGGTCGCCGGCCGGGCGCTCAGTGATTCGGTCGAGACCGACATCGCGATCATGATGGTCGAAGCAGGCGGGACCGAAGGCTCATTCGAGAAGTACGCCGACGGGGCACCCAAGGTGAGCGAGGACGTACTCGCCGCCGGTCTCGAAGCTTCCAAGCTCTGGATCCGCGAGGCCATCAACCTGCAGCGCGACCTCGTGAAGGCTTTCGTCGCCGAGCGCGGTCCGATCAAGATGCTCGAGTACTTGACCTTCTCGGACTGCCAGGACGACGTGTTGGCCCGAGTTCAGGCGGTGGGCGCCAGTGCCCTCGCCGAGGCGAACAAGTTGACGACCAAGCAGGTACGCGCCGAGGCGCTCGACGCCGAGACCAAAATGATCATCGAAAAGCTGAAGGACGAGTTCCCCGACCGCACGAGCGAGATCAAGGCCGCGGTCAAGTCGATCACCAAGAAGCTGGTTCGCCAGCGCATCGTCGAAGACGGCGTGCGCATCGACGGGCGAGGCGTGACGGACATCCGACCGTTGTCGGCCGAGCTCGACCTGTTCCCGATGACCCACGGCTCGGCGCTCTTCCAGCGCGGTGAGACCCAGGTCATCAACGTGACGACGCTGGGCATGCCGCGTATGCGTCAACAGCTCGACACCATCACCCCTGACCAGTGGCGCCGCTACATGCACCACTACAACTTCCCTCCGTACTCGACGGGCGAGACGGGTCGCGTCGGCGCGCCCAAGCGCCGCGAAGTCGGTCACGGCATGTTGGCCGAGCGCGCGCTCATCCCCGTGCTGCCGAGCGAGCAGGACTTTGCGTACTCGTTGCGTGTGGTCTCTGACGTCATGCAGTCCAACGGCTCGACGTCGATGGCGTCGGTCTGTGGATCGACGTTGTCACTGATGGCGGCGGGCGTGCCGATCAAGGCGCCGGTCGCGGGTATCGCGATGGGCCTCGTCTACGAAGAGGGCAAGTACGTCACGTTGACCGACATCCTCGGCGCCGAAGACGCCTTCGGCGATATGGACTTCAAGGTGGCCGGTACCGCTGACGCTGTGACCGCGCTGCAATTGGACACCAAGATCGACGGGTTGCCCGCCGACGTGTTGTCCAACGCACTGCACCAGGCCAAGGTCGCTCGACTGCTGATTCTCGAAGTGATCACGAGCACGATCGCCGAGCCTCGCAGCGAGGTCGCTGAAGTGGCACCGAAGATCGTCTCGATGGAGATTCCGATCGACAAGATCGGCGAGGTCATCGGGCCCAAGGGCAAGGTCATCAACACGCTGCAGCAAGAGACCGGCGCGGACATCGCGGTGGACGACGACGGAGTCGTCGGCACGGTCACCATCGGTGCCAAGGACGGTCGTGCGGTCGAAGAGGCACGTCGTCGCATCGAGATGATCCTCGATCCTCCGACGGCGGAGGTGGGCGCGGTCTACCAGGGACGAGTGGTCAACCTGGCCAAGTTCGGTGCCTTCGTCAGCATCATGCCCGGGCGTGATGGGCTGCTGCACATCTCCAAGATGGCACCCCTCAACGGTGGCAAGCGCATCGGTCAGGTCGAGGACGTTCTCGAACTCGGTCAGGCGATCGAGGTTCGCGTCGATGACATCGATCCCCAGGGCAAGGTCTCTCTCTCACTCGCCGGTGAGTACGCCGACGTGTCGAGCGACGACAGTGGCGCCGCGCCCCGCGCGCCGCGTCCTCCCCGGGACAGCAGTGACCGCAATGACCGCAGCGACCGTGGTGACCGCAGCGACCGTGGCGACCGTGGGGGTCGCGACCGAGATCGCGACCGCGCCAGCTCGTCTCCTTCCAAGCCGTCGTCCTCTTCCTTCGAGGCGGCTTTTGAGGCCGAACTCGCCGGTGAGATCGGTGACCTGGGTCCCGGTGGTCCTTCGTTCTCCGAAGGAGACGGTGGCGCACGCCGAGGTCCTCGACCGCGTCGTCGTTAGTCAACCAACGGCCGTGTCGCCTGGTCCCTGTGACTGCGCGGCGCGGCCGTGTTGTACTTTCGTAGCGTAGGGGCAATGTCGAACGTCGCTCCCTTCGCCGCGCCACGCTGGTGGCGCCCGATGAGTCGAAGCGACCGCTGGGCGTTGTTGGTCATCGTGGTGATACCGACCTTGCTGTTCGCGTTGCCAGCGATGTTCGGCCACCCCGCGATCACCCAGGACAACCTCATTCAGAATTACCCTTTGCGGGTTCTGACGGGCAGTCAGATCGCGAGTGGGCATCTGCCACTGCTCAACCCCTTGGCCAATTCGGGCACGCCGCTGCTCGGGGGCATGAACGCCGGTTCGTTGTTTCCCCTGACGTTGCTGTTCGTCTTCCTGCCCGGCATCCTCGCGTGGGTGTTGAATCTGATCGCCGTGTACGTCGCCTCCGCGCTCGGTATGTTCGCTCTCTTGCGTTGGCACGGTGTCGGCACACGTTCGGCGCTGATCCCGGCGTTGGTCTTCTCCTACAGCGGCGCGATGATCGGTCAGCTGGTGCACCTCGGGGTGATTCAGGGGTTCGCCATGTTGCCGTGGGCGACCCTCGTGTTGTTGGCGTTGGCGCGAGCCGTCGAGCAGTTGCCGAGTGGCACGACGGCGCGCCACGGCGCGCGAGCCGTCTTGGGCTACGTGATTGGACTGGCGACGTTGTGGGGGTTGACGTCGCTCACGGGTGAGCCCCGGGCCATCGCGGAAATGCAACTACTGGCGATCATTGTCGTGCCGATCGTGTTGCTGGTGCGAAGTTCGTTCCAGCCCTCGACGTGGCGCCGCCGGGTCCTCTACGTCGTGGGCGTCGGCGTGGGTATTTCGTGGGGTGCGCTGATCGGTCTCGCGCAACTGCTGACCGGTTGGTCGTTCATCAACGTCTCGCAACGAACGGGACTGACGTACCAGTTCTTCGGCGCCGGCAGTCTGCCGGTGCGTTGGACGAGTCTGCTCATGCTGCCCGACATCGTGGGGGGCAACGGAGTACTGCACCAGCCACGATTCTTCGTTCACTACAACCTGCCCGAGGTCACTGGCTACGTCGGCGTGCTGGCCTTGGTGGGTGCAGCGGGCTTCGTTGCACAGTTCACCCGTCGAGGCTGGCGGGGCGCGAATCGGAATTACGTCGTGTACATCGCGATCGTCGTCGTTGGCCTGTTCGCGGCGTGGGGAAGCTTCACGCCGCTGGGCCATCTCTTTCAAGCGATCCCCTTGTTCGGCAGCACCCGGCTGCAGAGCCGCAACATCATTCTCGTGGACTTCGGTCTCGCGGTGCTACTTGGATGGTGGCTGCAGCATCTCAGTGAACGAGACTTCCTCGGCGCGGGA
>DAIOEY010000026.1:5392-17153 GCA_036745995.1 Acidimicrobiales bacterium
CATCATCGCGCTCGACACGCTGCTGTTCTTCACGTTCTGCGCCATTGGCTTCGTGGCGGGCGACGTGACGACCCAGCCGTCGCGGGCGTTCGCCATCTCCGAGCTCGGCCACTCCGGCCGATTCGCCCTCGTTGACCCGAGCGGAGCGCATCAGAACGATTTCGAGAACCTCGGGTCGCCCAACATGAACGTCTTCACGCGCCTGCCCAGCGTGCAGGGTTACGGTTCGTTGATCAACGCCCTCTACGGAAACGTCACGTTGACCCATCCGCGCTTCCAGCTCAACGCGTGCAAACTGGCCGATGGCGTGTTCCGCCAGTTGCGCCTCGCCTCGATCGTGGTCTCGACGCTCGAACTGGCGACGCCCGTCTCGCACGGCACCCCGGCGTCGCTCAGTTGCCTGCCGTTACAGAGTGCGGAGAAGACCCAGCGATACTTCGGCCAGATGCTGGACGTACGGACGATCTCCCTGGTGGGTTTCGATGGCCAGACCGTCGCTGCCGGAACGGTGCGGGCCCGTCTGTTCAACGCCTACGGCAAGCCCTTCGGTCCGACGATCACCCAACCGGGCACCGTGCGGATGTCGTTCAATTTCCGCTCGTTCGACCGCGCCGCCGCGGGCGTGGAGTTCCACGCCGCTACCGGAGCCCTGATCGGCTCGACCATCGTGCAGCCCAAGGGGGCGCACGCCCAGGCGTACCGCTTGACGACACCGTTCCAACAGGCGCTCTCGTCACCGTCGTGGCAGGTCGCCCACACCACGGGCTCGGTGACGATCTTCAAGGCCACGTCGCTACGCCGCAGCGCGTGGCTGGGCGGCAACGTCTCGACGTCGCGAATCACCAACATCACGAACGCCTCGTGGGGCGATTCGTGGATCAGCGTCGACGCCACGCACACGACGGTGTTGAAGCGTTCGATGGAGTGGATCCCCGGTTGGCGCGCGACCGCGCTCAACGAGAAGACGGGTAAGACCGAGCACGTGCGCGTCGTGCGGTCGGGACTCATCCAGCAGGTCACGGTGCCCAAGGGATCGTGGACGATCCATTTCCACTACCACGCTCCGCACATTGAGGTCGGTCTCGCCGGGTCGCTGCTGGGCCTTGTGGCGTGGGTGGCGGCGTTATCGTGGTTGCGAGGTTGGGTACCCAGGAGACGGAAAGAGAAGGTACGTGCATGAAGCGCATCGCGATCGTGGGGGGCGCCGGGCGCATGGGCCAGATCCTGGCCAAGGGACTCGCCGAGCAGAGTGACTTCCACGTGACGGCGCTCGTTGACGTGCACGAACCCCGCGAGCTCGGCAGCGCGCTCTACGCGAAGAGCGTCGACGACCTCGACGCGAGCTCGGTCGACGTCGTCGTCGATTTCTCCGTACCCGAAAGTGTCGTCGCGTCGGCAAACTGGTGCGCCGCGAACAAGGTAGCGCTCGTGGTTGGAACGACGGGTCTCGACACCGAGCAGCGCGCGGCGGTCCTTCGTGCCAGCGACTCGACCGCAGTCGTCCTGGGTGCGAACTTCTCCCTGGGCGCCGTCTTGTCCGAGCGATTCGCCGCGCAGGCCGCTCCGTACTTCAACCGCGTCGAGGTCATTGAACTGCATCACGACGACAAGGTGGACGCTCCCTCGGGCACGTCGATCGAGGCGGTGCGTTCCATCCTCGAGGCGCGCCGGCGCGCGAACCTCCCAGAGATCACTGAACCCACGACTCGATTCTCCCTGGAAGGCTCGCGCGGTGCCGACGCGGGCGACGGCGTGCGCATCCACTCGGTGCGTCTTCCCGGACTCGTCGCGCACCAGGAGATCCTCTTTGGCGGACCGGGTGAGGGCCTCACCATTCGCCACGACTCCTACGACCGCGTGAGCTACGTCCCGGGTGTCGCGCTGGCGATCCGCTCGATGCCCACGACGTGCGGGCTGAGCGTCGGGATAGACGGATTCATCAAGTAGTCAGCGTCACCTCGGACCATCGACGTAGCCGACACTGGTAACTTCGACGTATGACCTCCGCGCGACTGGGAACGGTGTTGACCGCCATGGTGACCCCGTTCGACCCCGACGGCGCGGTCGATTTCGACGTCGCGGCGCAGCTCGCCAAATTCCTCGTGAACGAGGGCTCCAATGGCCTCGTCGTCGCCGGCTCGACCGGTGAGGGATCGTCACTCACCGACGACGAGCGTCTCGATCTCTTTCGCTGCGTCGCCGAGGTCGTGAACGTGCCGGTGATCGCCGGTTCCACGTCGTCCAACACCGCGCACTCGGTGGCGCTGACGAGTCGAGTGGCGGCGACGGGTGTCGCCGGCGTGCTCGCCACGACGCCCGCGTACGCGCGGCCGAGTCAAGCCGGCATCACGGCGCACCTGGGCGCGATCGCCGACGCCACGACGCTGGCGGTGATGCTCTACGACATCCCTTCGCGTACCGGTCGAAAGATCGCCTCGGCGACCACGATCGAACTCGTGACACGACACACGAACGTGATCGCCTTGAAAGACGCGTCCACCGATCTGGTGGCGGCCGCGCACACCAAGGCCGTGCTGGGTGACCAGTTCGACCTCTACAGCGGTGACGACGGGTTGACCCTCTCGTTCATGGCCATTGGCGCGGTGGGCATCGTCTCGGTGGCGGCCCACTGGGCCGGACCGGAGTTCGCGGAGATGGTGGGTCGCGTCGAACACGGCGACTGGACGAGGGCCCGGGCGCTCAATGAATCGCTCTTCGCGAGTTACGCCTTCGAGAGCACCGAGTCCTACCCCAATCCCTTGCCGTCAAAGGCCGCCCTGCGTTTCATCGGCGTCCCGGTTGGTCACTGCCGCCTGCCTCATGGACCGAGCGACGACGTCCTCGACGCGGCGGCCGCCACCGTCGTCACCGATCTTCGGGACCGACGTGGCTAAGGACACGATTCGCGTCACCTTCCTCGGCGGCCTCGGCGAGATCGGCCGCAACTGTCTCGCGCTCGAACAGGACGGTCGCATCGTCATCGTTGACGCCGGCCTGATGTTCCCCGAACCAACGATGTACGGCGTCGACATCATCCTGCCCGACTTTCGTTGGCTCATTGAACGTCGCGACCGGGTGGACGCGATCGTGTTGACCCACGGCCACGAGGATCACACCGGCGCGCTGCGCTATCTCGTGAAGGACGTGAACGTACCGATCTACGGTTCGGCGCTGACGCTCGGATTCGCCCGCCACCGCCTGACCGAGGCGAAGGTCGCCAAGGACCTGACCTTCATCGAGGTCGCTGACGGCGAACGACGACGCATCGGACCGTTCGAAGTCGAATTCATACCCGTCACCCACTCGGTGCCGAGCGCGCACGCGTTGGCTTTCCACACCAAGGTCGGCATCGTCGTGCATTCGGGAGACTTCAAGCTGGACCTCACGCCGATCGACGGACGACGGACGGACATCGCGCGACTGGCCGCGATCGGCGACGAAGGTGTCGCGCTGTTGCTCTGTGACTCGACGAACGCGGAGGAGCCGGGCTTCACGGCCTCGGAGCGCTCGGTCGGTGGCGCACTACGTCGACTCTTCCTCGAACGGCCCAAGCGTCGCATGGTGGTTGCCTGCTTCGCGAGTCACATCCACCGTGTCCAGCAGATCATCGACGTCGCGCGCGAACAGAATCGAAAGATCGTCCTGATGGGTCGTTCGATGGAGACCAACGTCAAACTCGCGCGAAAGTTGCATCTCTTGCACGTGGACACCGCAGACTTCATCGACGTCGAGAACATTGACCGGTTCGAACCCGGCGAGGTCTGCGTCATCTGCACCGGGAGCCAGGGCGAGCCACTGGCGGCGCTGTCGAAGTTGTCGCGCGGCGACGCGCGCTACCTGCAGGTCGGTGCCGACGACACGGTGATCCTCAGTTCGCACCCGATCCCGGGCAACGAATGGACCGTCGGACGGGTCATCGACGATCTTCACCGCGCGGGAACCGAAGTGATCCACTCGGGTCACGAGCCGGTGCACGCGTCGGGCCACGCTCGTCAGGGCGAACTTCGCACCTTCCACCAGTTGGTTCGACCCCGCAACTTCGTCCCGGTCCACGGCGAATACCGCCACATGGTCCACCACGCCGACCTCGCGCTGAGCATGGGCCTCAGCGAGAAGCACGTCGTCATCTGCGAGGACGGCGACCAGATCGAGGTGACCGCTTCGGGCATACGACGCTCGGGACAGGTGCCCGCGGGCTTTCACTACATCGACGGCAGCGCCGGCGACTTGGACGAGAAGCCGCTCGAAGAGCGTCGGATGCTCGCCGAATTCGGCGTCCTGCAGATTGCCGCGGGCATCGAGCGCGACCGCGGCGTCATCCGCCAACCGGTTCGTCTCACGGCTCGCGGATGGTTCGACGGCGAGAGCGACCGCGAACTGATCGCGAGCGTCACGACGAGCGTTCGTGACGCGCTGGAGTCGGCGCTTCGTGACGGCGACCGCGATGAGTCGTCGCTCAACAAGGTGGCCCAACGCGCCGCCGGTCGACTGTTGGGCCAGAAATTCCGTCGCCAGCCCGTCTTGCTGGCGGCGATCGTCGTTCTTTAGTCTTCGCCCTTGTCCGGTTCGCCGTGCTCGGCGTTGCTGCGACCCAGACGCCAAAACGCCTTGAGGCTGATGGCGTCCTCGGGCAACCCGCGATCGACCAACGCGCTGCGCACGACGCGGATGACGGAGAACTCACCAAAGAGATACGCGTGACCTTCGTCGGGGGGTAGGGCGAAGGCGGCGAGTCCGCTCAAGAGACCGCCGGGGTCGTTGCGTGCGCGGTCCTGGCGATTGACGAAGATGCCGGTGATGGCGACGCCCTCGTCGAAATGCGCGGTCACCGCGTCCTCGTCGTGGTCGATCTCCACGATGAAGATGGCGCGACCCGGCGCTTCAATGCTCTGGGCCATCCGATAGAACGCACTAAGACCGCTCACGTCGCCCACGAAGAGATGCCAGTCGGCCGAGGGCTCGAGGGGGATCTTTCCGCGAGGTCCAATGACGTCCACGAGCTCGCCGGGTGTGACGCGCTGGACCCAGTCGCTGCCCGGTCCGACGTGCTCGGTCGTGATCCACAGCGTGAACTCGTCACGCCGTTCATCGACGGAACGCACGCTGTAGCGACGTCGCACGAAGGTCCCCTCACCCGCCTCGAGGCGCAGCATGACGTCGTTGCCCGGTTCGCCCGTGAGCCTCGCCGCGTTGCCGCGCAAGACGAGTTCGTAGAGCGAAGGACTGATCGGCGTCGCGCCCACGACTTCGCACACCAGGGCATTCGCCTTCAGTCGCTCGGCGAGCTGGAGGCTAGAAGTATGGGGGGAGAACGCCACCGTTGCAGCCTATGACAGGTGGCACGGGTTACGAACCTGCGTTCGGTAAGTTGGATGGTTGTGGCACAGGCACGACACCGAAAGAAGCCGGTGAAGAAGGCGGCGAAGCGCGCGCCCGCGAGGGAACGCGGTTCGGGCGAGAACTCGAAGATCTGGCAGCGCCACGAGCGTGACGTGTGGATCGTGCTGCTGTTCATGGTCGGACTGCTCATCGCGTTGGCCGAGGCGAGAGCGCTCGGTCCGGTCGGCCACGTCATCGCCCGGGCCCTGGCGCTCATGTTCGGTGTCGGTCGCTTCGCACTGCCCGTGATTCTCCTGGGTCTCGGCGTGGCGCTCGTGTGGGGCAAGATCGAAGTGAACCGCGCGCGGCTCGGTTGGGGCGTCGCGTTGGGACTGCTCAGCATCTGCGGACTCGGTCACCTCTCGGGCGGGCGACCCCCGTTGCACGCGAGTGCCAGGGCACTCGGACACGCCGGCGGTTGGCTCGGTGCGCTTGTCGGCGGTGGCCTCCATCGCACGCTCGGTGTCGCCGGCGCGCTCGTGGTGCTGTTCGCGGTCTTGGTCGTGGCGATCATGGTGGCGACCGGTATTGGTCTTCGCGCACTGGTCGCCGGGACCGGCACGTTTCTTCGAATGGTGGGCGAGCAACTCGTGTCGTGGTGGACCGCCCGGCCGCGAAAGGGTGTGGACGAGGCTGACGACGAAGAACCGGCACCACGTCGAACGCGTCGGGCCTTTGAAGATGAAACAGAGTCCGAGCACGGACCCGAGGTTGACGAAGAAGAGTACGAGGAAGAGTACGAGGAAGAGTACGAGGAAGAGGACGTCGAATACGAGGAGGAGGACGACGGCGTCGACCCGCACGCGATGCCCGCCACTCGTCGACCGGTGGTGACGGTGCCGGTGATGGTGAGTGACTGGGAGCTGCCCCCCTTGACGTTGTTGCAGCGAACCCGCGAACTGAAGCAAGACCGTGCGACGATCGAGATGGCTGGCGACGAGCTGGTCGAGGCGCTCGCCGCCCACGGCGTCGAGACCACGCTGATCGGCTTCACCGTCGGTCCGACCGTGACGCGGTTCGAACTCGAACTGGGACCCGGCGTGAAGGTTGCGAGGGTGACCTCGCTCAACAAGGACATCGCCTACGCCATGGCCACGCCCGACGTGCGGATCCTGGCTCCGATTCCGGGCCGATCGGCCATCGGCGTCGAAGTGCCCAATCGCCAGCGCTCGCTCGTGGCCCTCGGGGACCTGCTCGCGACCGATGAGGCACTCGCGGCGCTGCACCCATTGGACGTCCCGATCGGTCGCGACATTTCGGCAAAGACGGTCGTCGTCAACTTGGGCGAGATGCCGCACGTCCTCATCTCCGGGGCGACGGGTGCGGGCAAGAGCTCGGGACTCAATTCACTGATCACGTCGCTCGTCATGCGCGCCACGCCCGAGCAGCTGCGCCTGATCCTCGTCGACCCCAAGCGCGTGGAGATGGGGCAGTACAACGATCTTCCGCACCTGCTCGCGCCGGTCGTGGTCGATCCCAAGAAGGCCGCGGGTGCCCTCGCGTGGGCCGTCAAGGAGATGGAACGTCGTTACGACATTCTCGCCGACAGCGGCGCGCGCGACATCACGAGTTATCAACTGATGATCGCGCGTGGTGAACTCGTCGCGCCACCGACGACCGAAGAACAGGTCGCCGAGGTGATCGAGCGTGTCACCGGCCTCGAGTCCGACGTGGCGCCGCCGCCGGGGCCCGAGGATCTTCCCTACATCGTCATCGTGGTCGACGAGTTGAACGACCTCATGATGGTCGCCGCGCGCGACGTGGAGGAGTCCGTCGTTCGCATCGCCCAAATGGCCCGCGCCGTCGGGATCCACCTGGTGCTCGCCACCCAGCGCCCGAGTGTCGACGTCATCACCGGGGTCATCAAGGCGAACATCCCGAGTCGGATGGCGTTCGCGGTCTCCTCGCTCGCCGACAGTCGGGTCATCTTGGATCAGGCGGGCGCCGAGCGGTTGATCGGCAAGGGTGACATGCTGCTCGTGACGGCGTCGAGCAACATCGCACGCCGCCTGCAGTCGCCGTGGGTCTCTGAAGAAGAGGTGCGCCGTGTGGTCGAGTTCTGGCGTGCCCAGGGCGGTCGCCAGGAGTCCGTCGTGGCCCTCGACGCTGTGTCGAGTCGATCGGGTTCCAGTAGCGGCTCGGGGTCGAGCGACGATGACGATGAAGTCCTGCGACAGGCCCGCGAACTGGTGATACGAACCCAGACCGGTTCCACGTCGATGCTCCAACGTAAGTTGCGCGTGGGGTTTGCGCGCGCCGGGCGGATCATGGATCAACTGGAAGAAGAAGGCGTCGTGGCACCGGGCGACGGTTCGAAGTCCCGCAAGGTACTGGTGACACTCGAAGAGTACGACCCACAAACGTCGCTGTAAGTCGTGAGTCGACGTCGATCCACGCCCCAACGCGCGTCGCGCGGACTGCTGACGAGGCTCTTCTCGATGATCCTCGGTACGGTGATCGCCGGGGCCATCATCGTTGCGATGCAATTGCCCTTCGCGCACCAGCGCGCCACGAGCCGATTGACGTTGGACGCGATCAAGGCTCTGCCGGGCAGCACCCCGCCGATCGCGTGGCCGACGGTCGGCAGTGCCGCACTCATCATCCCCTCGATGCACGTCGCGCAGAGTTGGCACAACGACGTCGTGCCAATCGCCAGTCTGGCCAAGATGATGACCGCCTACGTGACGTTGCAGCGACTGCCGTTGGCCATGGGCGCCACCGGACCGTGCCTCACCATCAGCGCCAACGATGTCGCGACCTATGACGAGATGAAGTTGACCGGTCAGTCTTCCGTCGCGGTCGCCGAGGGCGAGTCGCTCTGTGAGATCGACCTACTCGGCGGGCTGCTCGTGCATTCGGCCAACAACTTCGCCCTCTTGCTCGCCACCATGGTGTCGGGCACCGTGCCGGGTTTCGTCGCGTTGATGAATCAGACGGCGCAGCGTCTGGGCCTCACGCACACGCACTACGTCGAACCGTCCGGATACCTCGACGGTTCGGTGTCGACGGCGCTCGAACAGGGTGAGCTCGCCGTCTTGCTCATGAAATCACCCCTCATCCGTTCGATCGCCCTGATGCCGAGTATCACCCTGCCCGTCGCCGGAACGGTGCCGTCCTTCACGCCCTTCATCGGCACCGACAACGTCATCGGTGTCAAGTCGGGCCGCACCGACGCCGCCGGGGGGTGTGACGTGATGGCGATGACATTTCAGGAGGGTTCGTCGACGAGGATCCTCTACGCGGTCGTCCTCGGCCAACGCGGCGGTGACCTGCTCGGACCGGCCGGTCTTGCCGCGTTCGACCTTGCGACCTCGGCACGCGACAACGAGCTCGATCACTATTTCGTCAAGGGCACCCGCTTCGCCACCCTCGGCTGGGGGAGTGACCGAGCGGCGGTGGGACTGCGAAGTGGCCAACACGTCTGGTGGTGGGCCGGTGCCAGACGCCTACCGTTGACGCTGACGATGCAGCATCCGACCTCGACCGTGCACCGAGGTCAGCTCGTCGGTTGGTTGGTCGTGCACGGTGCGTCGACCCATCGCTTCGCCCTCGTTGCCGAGCGCACGGTTTCGCCGCCCTCGCTCTGGCAACGCCTACGCTGACATCATGTTCGCGCGCGTCCCGGCCAGTTCGGCCAACCTCGGGCCGGGATTTGACGCGATCGCCGTCGCTCTCGAGCTCTACGTCGAGGTCACGGTCGAACCGTCGGACGGGTTCACGATCACGAGCGACGGCTTCGGCGGCGGTCTGTTCGACGACGAGCACCACCTGGGTGCGGTGGTCGCGGCCCACGTACTCGGCCACACGGACTTCTCGCTCCACGTCGTTTCGGCGATTCCCCTCTCACGCGGGTTGGGATCATCGGCGGCGTTGGCCCTCGCCGCCGCGGCGGCGGCGGGCGCGCTCGATCCGCTCGCCGTCGCGACGCGGTTCGACGGTCACCCGGAGAACGCCGCCGCGTCGATGCTCGGCGGACTGGTCGTCGCGAGCGTGAACGAACGAGACGGCATCGTCGCGCGTCAACTCACGCTGGACGAGGCGTGGCGCTTCGTGGTGGTCGTGCCCGACCAGGAGCTCTCGACGGCTGACGCTCGTCGCGTACTACCCGAGCGTGTCGCCCTCGCCGACGCGGTGCACAACCTGAACGCCCTGGGACTGTTGATCGCCGGACTGGCCGATCACCGCGCCTTCGTTGCCGCCTCGATGGATGACCGTCTCCATCAGCCCTACCGCGAGAAGCTCCTGCCCTACGCGCCGTCGCTGCTCGCGACCCTGCGCGACGCGGGCGCTGCCGGCGCGTGCTGGTCGGGGGCGGGTTCGAGCATGTTGGGCCTCGCCGACGAATCGTCGGCCCCGGGGGTTGCCGACGCGGCGACGCAGTTCCTCATGAACCACGGCGTGGCCGGAACGGTGCTCACCTTGCGCGCCGACCGCACGGGCCTGGTCACGCGTTGAGCCCAGAGGACACCACGTCGTCGAGTCGAGCCGTCTCCGGCGCCGCTCTGGTACTGGTGGGAGCGACACTCATCCAGTGGTCGGCCGCGGTAGTCCAGCCCGTCTTTCACGCCATCGGTCCGTCGGCGTCGAGCGCCTGTCGATTCTTGCTCGGTGCGCTCGTGCTGGTCGCGTTCACGCGACCGCGGCTGCGCGCCTGGACGCGCCGTCAGTGGATGGGGGCCCTCGCTCTCGGATGCTCCATTGCCTTCATGAACATGTGCTTCTACCAGGCCATCGCGCGCATCCCCCTCGGTGGCGCCGTCGCGATCGAGTACCTCGGTCCGTTCCTCGTGGCTGCGCTCGCGAAGCGGTCCCTGCGCCACTTCGCGTTCGTGTTGCTCGCGGGGCTCGGCGTCGTCGCGCTCGCGCGTCCGGGCGGGGGACTGACGTTGGCGGGGTCGCTGTTCGCCGCGGGCTCGGGTGTGGGATGGGCCGCGTACGCCTACGCCGCGCACCGGGTGGGCGAGACGACGAAGGGATTCGGCGGGCTCGCCGTGTCGATGTCGATCGCGTCGGTGTTGACGCTGCCGTGGTCGCTCGGATCGGCCGCGACCCTGACGAGCCACCCGTACCTGTTCGCGCGCATCCTCATCGTCGCGGTAATGGCGACGGTGTTGGGCTTCGGCGCCGAGTTGATGGCGCTGCGACGCTTGAAGCCACCGGTCGTGAGCGTGCTGCTCGCCCTCGACCCGGCGGTCGCCTTCGCGATCGGAGGGTTGTTGCTCAGTCAAGCGGTGACCCAGTGGGACGTCGTGGGACTGGTCTGTGTGGTGATGGCGGGTGTCGGGGTGACCATAGACGCGCGCCGGGGAGAAATCGGGGTCGCTCGGTAGGCTGGGGACGTGGCAACGCCCAAGACCTTCGCAATTCGGACCTTCGGCTGCCAGATGAACGAACACGACTCCGAGCGCCTCGCGGGACTGATGGTGGGCGAGGGCATGGTACGCGCCGAGACCGACCTCGAGGCTGACGTCGTCATCTTGAACACCTGCACGATTCGCGAGAACGCCGACCTCAAGCTCTACAGCGCGCTCGGTCAATTGAAGGCGCTCAAGGTGAACCGACCCGGGATGCAGATCGCGGTGGGCGGGTGCATGGCCCAGAAGGACCGCGGTGAGATCCTCGAGCGCGCCGGTTGGGTCGACGTGGTCTTTGGCACCCACAACCTCGCCGCGGCACCGTCACTGCTCGCGCGAGCGCGCGTCGAGGGACCGGTCGTCGAGGTGCTCGACGCCCCCGATCCCGAGGCCAATCGCGACATGGCGCCGGCCCTCTACGCCGTGCGCGATTCGGCGTTTGCCGCGTGGATGACGATCCAGACGGGCTGTGATAACTCGTGCGCCTACTGCATCGTGCCGTCGGTGCGCGGCGAGGAGATCAGTCGCCCCTTCGACGACCTCCTCCAGGAGGCCGCCATGCTCGCGGCGTCAGGCGTGAGCGAGATCACGGTGCTCGGACAGAACGTCAACTCCTACGGGCGCGACATCACCAAACGCGGTCCGCTGTTCGCCGAGCTGCTACGCGCACTCGGCGAGGTCGAAGGGATCGAGCGGATTCGCTTCACGAGCCCGCACCCGAAGGACCTGCGCCCCGAGACGATCGCGGCGATGGCCGAGACGGCGACGGTCTGTCCTCAACTGCACCTTCCGTTGCAGTCCGGATCGAACCGCGTGTTGCGCGCGATGCGTCGTGGCTACAGCGTCGAGCGGTACCTGGAACGCCTCGCGGCAGCTCGAGCGGCGATTGAAGACCTCGCCGTGACGACGGACCTGATCGTCGGTTTTCCCGGTGAGAGCGACGCCGACTTTGACGAGACGCTCGCGGCGGTCGCCACCGCCGAGTTCGACTCGGCGTACACGTTCATCTTCTCAGCGCGCAGTGGCAC
>DAIOEY010000027.1:0-10280 GCA_036745995.1 Acidimicrobiales bacterium
CCGACTCGCGCTGCACGAAAACGCCCGGCACGTCGACATCGAACAGGTGCGCTTTTCGATAGGTCGCCACAATGGCTCCACTCGCGTCGAGTACGACGCTCGTGTTGTAGCACTTTCCCGAAACAGTTGAACGCTCGAGCATGCTGCCGAGATGGATTGACGCCGCGCAGGATCGCGCGACCTCACCGAATCGTTGCGTCGTCGGACCGGGGATAGATTCGGCGACCGCGGCGTACTTCGATTGTGGTCCGAGATAGTTGAAGTACTCGGGCAGCTGCACGTAGGTCGCGCCTTCGCCCGCGGCCGCCAGCACGAGGTCGACGGCAGCATCGACGTTGCGCGTCACGTCCGTCCCCGACGTCAGCTGCACCGCCGCGACTCGGACGTTGCGGCTCACGAGGCACTTCGAATCGTCACTGGTGCTCGCCCAGCTCTCGAAGGATGTCCCCCACCTCGCCAATGAGTGCCGAGGCGGGGGCGTACGGAGCGAGTCGGGCTCCCGCACGTCCGTGCAGATGCGCCGCCAGTGCACTCGCCGTCAGTGTGTCGTGGCCGCGCGCGACGGTCGCCGCGATCAACCCGGCCAACACGTCACCCGTGCCCGCAGTGGCGAGGGCCGCGGTACCCGAGCGCACGACGCGCAACGTGCCATCGGGACCCGCGATCAGCGTGGTCGGACCCTTCAAGAGGACCACACAGCCCAACGCTTTCGCGAGCGACCGAACCGCGTCGACACGGTTCGCCGGCAATGGTTCACCCGTGAGACGGACGAATTCGCCCTCGTGGGGCGTGAGTATCCACCCAACGTCGCTGCGCATCACGTCGGTGACCAGAGTTCGGTCGAGTCCGTCAGCGTCGAGGATGACCGGCACGGTTACGTGACTGAGTCGCTCGCGCAGCCAGGACGCGGCGTCAGTACCCAGACCCGGTCCGGCGACGACCGATCGACAACGAGCGTCTACCTCGGTGTCGTCAGCGTGGACGACCTCGGGCGGCAGGTGCACGGATCCCGCGACGTCGCCGCGACTGGTCAGACGGATCATGGACGCGCCGCCCGCCAGCGCGCCTCGAACCACGAGTTCGGCCGCGCCAGGCATTCGAGTTGATCCGACGAGCGCTTGCACGGCATGCTTCCACTTATGGTCGTCGCCGCGACCTTCGATGAGCGATACCAAGTCTCCGTCGTCGATCAAACCGTCGTCGAAGTGATCGACAATCCCGAGTCCGGCGAAGTGAAGACCGCCCGCGAGCGGCGCGGCGTCGCCAGTGAGGTGCGCGTATTTCAACGCGCCGATGGCGAGCGTCACGTCCGCTGGCATCGGCGCGCCGAGGATCTCGCCCGTGTCGGCGTTCACCCCAGAGGGCACGTCAACAGCCAGAACCAGAGTCCCGCTCGCGACGACGGGCGCGACGTACGGACGGGCGCACCCGAGGCCGAAGGCGGCGTCGATGACGAGGGCGTAGCCCTCGAGTCGTTCGGGCTGGTGGGCGACGGCGAAAACGTCGACACGGGCACCGCGCGAGCGCAGCCACGTCGCCGCGACCCGACCATCGCTTCCGTTGAGTCCGGGTCCAGCGATCACCGCGACGCGTTTGCCGTAACAGTTGCCCAGCAGGCGTTTCGCCTCGAGTCCCACGGCGGTCCCGGCCGCGTTCACGAGCGCGTCGGTGCCGCGAGCCGCGACCGCCAACGCGTCCGCCTCTCGCATCTGCGAACTCGTCAGAATCGGGATCACTCGAGTACCCCGCCACGTCGCCACGTCGCGCGCGTACTGCTCATCGAAAGGTGAGTAACCGTCTCGAACCAATTGTGGGCCACGACCCGAGGATACTCAGTCGGGTTCGTGAACCATCTCCGCCAACAGCGATCGCACGCGTTGGTCGATCTCGTCGATGATCGGTCGCACCGCCTCGACCGACAGACCGGCGGGGTCGTCGAGTTCCCAGTCGAGGTAGCGCTTGCCGGCGTAGAACGGACACTCGTCCCCACAACCCATCGTCACGATGACGTCGGCGATGCGGGCCGTCTCATCGGTCAGTGGCTTGGGGAAGTCCTTGGAAGGGTCGAGTCCGCGTTCTTGGAGAATCGTGACGACCGACGGATTGAGATCGGTTCCGGGCGCCGAGCCGGCAGAACGGACGTCGAGACGACCCTTCGCGTAGTGGTCGAGTAGCACCCGCGCGGCGAGACTTCGACCCGCGTTGTGCGTGCAGACGAAGAGGACGACGGGGGTATCAGGCATCGTGCTGCTCGGATCTCGTCACGATCGCCGCCGGGAAATAATGACGCTTCGCCCACAGCGAGACGTACACCAGTCCCACGAGCACGGGTACCTCGATCAGCGGTCCGACGACGCCAGCCAGTGCCTCGCCACTGGTGACACCGAAGACGCCAATCGCGACCGCGATCGCCAGTTCGAAGTTGTTGCCCGCGGCGGTGAAGGCGAGCGTCGCGGTGCGGTCGTAGGGCAGGCCAATGGCCCTACCCAGAGCGAACGAGCCGGTCCACATGATCGCGAAGTAGCACAACAGCGGCAGCGCGATGCGCGCCACGTCGCCGGGCCGCGCGGTGATGGTGTGCCCCTGAAGTGCGAAGAGGATCACGATCGTGTACAAGAGTCCGTAGAGCGCGAACGGTCCGACGCGCGGCAGGAACGTCGTCTCGTACCACGCACGACCACGGGCGCGCTCGCCGACGCGACGCGTGAGGTAACCCGCCACCAGGGGAATGCCGAGGAAGATCGCCACGGTCTCCGCGATTCGTCCCACCGAGAAGTGGACGCCGACCGTGCTGAGCCCGAGCCAACCGGGCAACACCTTGAGATAGAAGTAGCCCAGCAACGCGAAGGCCACGATCTGGAACAACGAGTTGATCGCCACGAGCACCGCCGCGGCCTCACGGTTGCCGCCGGAGAGGTCGTTCCAAATCAGCACCATGGCGATGCAACGAGCGAGGCCGACGATGATGAGTCCGGTTCGGTACGTGGGCAGGTCGCCGAGCAGGAGCCACGCGAGCGTGAACATGACGGCCGGTCCCACGACCCAGTTGAGAACGAGCGACGAGACCAGCAGTCGACGATCCCGCGTCACCGTCTCCAGGCGGTCGTAACGCACCTTGGCGAGCACCGGGTACATCATCACCAGTAGTCCGATGAAGATTGGCAGTGACGTTCCCGACGTCACCTGGACTGCGTTCAAATGCTTGTTGAGACTGGGGAAACCGCGACCGAGCAGGATACCGACGACCATCGCCACCACGATCCACACCGGCAAGAACCGATCGAGAAACGAGAGCCGGCGAACGACTGGCACGTTCGGATCGCCCTCGCGGACTGCGGGTTCGAAAACGACGTCGCTCACGACGCCAACCGCACTGCGCGTCGGCGAGTCACTAGCAGCACGACGAAGCGGCCACGACTTCACTTGCACTGGCATCCGCGCAGCAGGGCGTGGCGCTGTCCGGAGTCGATCCGATCGACGTCGCGTCCGGAGCGTCGGCGAGGACCGTGTAGACCTCCCAACGGTTCCCGTCGGGACCGCTAACCCACACCTTGTCCTGGACCGCGTAGCAACAGGTCGTCTGTTCTTCGACGTCGGTCTCCAGTCCAGCGGCGGAGAGGTAGTTGGTAGCTTCGGCCACCTCCTCGGTAGTGAAAACCTCGACACCAAGGTGGTTGATGGAACCCGACTCCCCCCCTCCCTCGATCAACACCAACTTGAGTGGTGGCTCGTCAATGGCGAAGTTCGCGTAACCGGGGCGGATCTTCGCGGGCGTGGCTCGGAACAACGTGGAGTAGAAGTCAATCGCCTCGTCGAGATTCGAGACATTGAGCGCTAACTGGATTCGTGACATCGTCGCCTCCTGTAGATTGATGACTGTCAATGTACACTATTACCGATACATTGACGTTTGTCAATAGTAGGGTGGGACTCATGGTACAGCGCAAGACGATCACGGTCGACGACGAGGTGCTCAGTTGCTGCAGTCCACTGATTGCCGAATCGCTCTCCGAAGAACAGGCTCACGACATGGCCCAGATCTTTGGTGCGTTGAGCGACCCCGCCCGGCTTCGCATGCTGTCACTCATCGCCGCGCAGACCGAGGTGTGCAGTTGCGCGCTGGAGGAACCTCTGGCGAAGAGCCAGCCGACCATCTCACACCACACGCGAATATTGGCCGAGGCGGGTCTCATCACCGGAGAGAAGCGCGGACGCTGGACGTGGTGGCGCGTGGTGCCCGAGCGCCTCGAAGAGGTCGGTCGACTCTTGTCGACCTGAACTCAACTCGAAGACGATCCCACTTGCCTTCGGGCGCGCCGACCAGTTACGTTCGACTCAGCGAAAGTCCTTCTGCAACTGTTCGAGTTCAGCCGAGCCGGGGCACAGCCGTGAGTACGGGACCTTCACCAGTCCCTCGGTAGGCGTGTTGTTGAGTTGGTGCACGTCCATCGCGGATTCGTCGACGTACAGCAATCCCGTCACGATCTCGCCGCGCTCGTGGCGGTCGCGGATGTACTCCTCGACCTTCTGGCGGTCGTGGTGATCGTAACCTGTCGGCACCGAGCGAAATCGCACGACGCTGCCGTCGTGCATGACGACTTCGGTCGACCCGTCGGCGGGGATTTTCGCGTGGATCTCCTGGCGTAGAGGCACGAAATCGGTCTCGATCTCCTTGACCTCGTGTTCACGCATGAATCGGTAGCTCTTGGTCGATCCCTCGTGGTCATTGAACGTCACGCACGGCGAGATGACGTCGATCAGCGCGAGCCCGTTGTGGGCGACCGCCGCCTTCAGGATCGGGACCAACTGTTCCTTGTCACCGGAGAAACTCCTCGCGAGGAAGGTGGCGCCCATGCTGAGGCCCAACATGATCGGGTCGATCGGCGCCATAGCGTTCGCCTCGCCCTTCTTGGGTCGAGATCCAATGTCGGCCGACGCGGACATTTGCCCTTTGGTCAGACCGTACACACCGTTGTTCTCGATGACGTAGACCATCTTCACGTTGCGTCGAATGGCGTGTGCCAGATGCCCGAGACCGATCGAGAGTGAGTCCCCGTCGCCCGAGATGCCGATAAACGTTAGTTCGCGATTGGCGGCGTTGGCGCCGGTCGCGATCGTCGCCATCCGCCCGTGCGCGGAGTTGAACCCGTGGGCCCCGCGCACGAAGTACGTGGGCGTCTTCGAAGAGCAGCCAATGCCACTCAGCTTCGCGATCGTGTGCGGTGGCGTCGAGAGTTCCCAGAACGCGTGCGAGATCGCCGCGGTCACCGAGTCGTGCCCGCATCCGGCGCAGAGCGTGGACATCGCGCCCTCGTAGTCCCTGATCGTAAGGCCCAGGTCGTTCTTCGCCAGTGGCGCGAGTGGGATCCGAGGCTTGATGATTGACGGCATCGTTAGTTCTCCAACTGACTAGTGATTCGATCCACGACGTGGCGAGCGCTGAGCGGAAACCCGCCGTACGCGAGCAGGGCGTGCATCTTCTCAATGGCGACGCCGGTTTCGATCGAGATGAGCGAACGCAACTGCGCGTCGCGATTCTGTTCGACGACGAAGCAGTGTTCGTGCTCTTCGACGAATTGACGAACCTCGGGGACAAAGGGGAATCCTCGCACGCGCATGAAATCGGCGTTGAGACCCTGGGCTGCCAAGTCGTCGAGCGCTTCGCGCACCGCGAGGTCGCAACTGCCGAGCGTGATGACGCCGACTTTGGCGCCTTCGCGTCGCTGCACGATGGGTGCGGGAATGTGCGTGGCCGCGGCGGCGTGCTTCGCCTTCAACCGATCGACGACTCCCTGATACTGCACCGGACTCTCCGTGTACTGACCGAACTTGTCGTGGCCGGAGCCTCGAATGAAGTACGCCCCCTTCGAGCCCGATCCCGGCAGCGTTCGTGGCGTGACGAAGTCGTCGTCCTCGTCGGTGTAACGGAAGAATTCTGCGATCTTCTCCAGATCCTGATCGTCAAGCACTCGACCCCGATCGGGAGTGTACGTGTCGTCCCATTTCAACTGCGGGATTACCCAGTCGTTCATCCCGATGTCGAGGTCGGACAACATGAACACCGGTGTCTGGAACCGTTCGGCGATGTCGAATGACTGCACGGCGAACTCGAAGCACTCCCCCGGATTCGCCGGGAACAACAGGATGTGTTTGGTATCGCCGTGCGAGGCGTAGGCGCACGTCAAGATGTCGGCCTGTTGGGTCCGCGTCGGCATCCCCGTCGACGGCCCGGTTCGCTGGACGTCGATGATGACGGCAGGAATCTCGGTGTAATAGGCCAGACCGAGCAGCTCGTTCATCAGCGAGATGCCCGGACCGGAGGTGGACGTGAAGGCGCGCGCGCCACTCCACGACGCACCAAGGACCATTCCTATGGCGGCGATCTCGTCTTCGGCCTGCAGGATCAGGTAATTGTTCTTCACCGATCCCGGAGATCCTGGCTCCATCCCTTCGACCGCGACGCGGCGATACTGGGCGCAGAGCCGTATGAAGTTGTCCATCACGGCCGTCGCGGGCGTGATCGGGTACCACGCCGCCACCGTCGCTCCGGCGTAGAGACAGCCGAGCGCCGTCGCGGTATTGCCGTCGATCAGGATCGACTCGCTGGTGGCGTCCATCGGCGCGACACGAAACGGAAGTGGGCACTCGAAGTTCTCCATTGCGTAGTCGTAGCCCAAATGCAGGGCGGTCTGGTTCGACGCCTTGAGATTCTGGTTCTTCGCGAACGTCTCGGCGAGGAGGTCCGCCACCAGAGCGACGTCGATGCCGAGCAACGCCACGACGGCACCGGCGTAGGCGATGTTCTTCATCAGGATGCGTTCGCGCGGCGCCTGGAAGTTCTCGATGCACATACGCGCGAGCGGTACTCCGAGGAACGTGACGTCGTCGCGCAACAGGTCGGCGTCAAGCGGCCACGACGAGTCGTGCAACACGTACCCGCCGTGTCGAACGTCGTCGATGTCCTCGGCGTAGGTTTGGGAGTTCATCGCCACCATGAGGTCATAATCGAGCGCCCGTGCGGTGTAGCCCGTTGCGTTCACCCGGATCTCGTACCAGGTCGGCAGTCCTTGGATGTTCGAAGGGAACAGGTTCTTTCCCGACACGGGAATACCCATGCGAAAGATCGCCTGCATCAACAAGCTGTTGGCACTGGCCGACCCCGTTCCGTTGACGTTGGCCAACTTCACGGAGAAGTCATTCACCTTTGCGGTGGTCTCGAGAGAGGTATCAATTGCCACTGTTGGAACTCACTTCCATCTTCTTGCCTTTCGACAACCGGACCGGGATGTGCATAATGGCCGATGACGAGGCGTAGGGAATCTGCAACTCAAACTCCTCCATGTCCCACGCCGCCGTGGGACAGCGCTCGGCACAAAGTCCGCAGTGCACACAGACGTTCTCGTCCTTCACCATCACTCTGCCCGTCTGGGGCAAGGGAGCCGAAACGTACAACGACTGTTCGAGATTGAACGCGGGGGCCGAGAGGCGTTGGCGCAGGTCGTCCTCCTCACCGTTGGCGGTGATCGTCAGGCACTGGACGGGACAGATGTCGATGCACGCGTCGCACTCGATGCACAGCGGTGCCTTAAAGGCCGTCTGCACGTCGCAGTTGAGGCAACGCTGGACTTCTCGGACCGTCTGTTCGACGCTGAAGCCGAGTTCGACCTCGAGGTCGAGCGATTCGAATCGTTTGGTGAGCTCGACGTGGGTCATCTTCTGGCGCGGCGACGGGTTGTAGTCGTTGTGATAGCTCCACTCGCTCATGCCCATCTTCTGGCTCGCGAGAGTCATGCCGAGCGGTGGTCGCTGCGTGAGCGAAATGTCCGAACAGTGGTTGTGGATCGAGATCGCGGCCGCGTGTCCGTGCGCGACCGCCCAGATGATGTTCTTCGGACCCCACGCGGCGTCCCCACCGAAGAACACGCCGGGCAACGAGGACTGCATCGTCACTTCGTCGACGACCGGAGTGTCCCATTCGCCGAACTCCATGCCGAGGTCGCGTTCGATCCACGGAAAGGCGTTCTCCTGGCCGATGGCGAGGATGACGTCGTCGCACGGAATCATCACCGTGTCGACGGTGGTCGAGCGCTTCGCGCCCTCGTCCCAGGTGAGGACGTCGAACTCCATGCCCACGAGCTTGCCGCCCTCGACGACGAATCGCTTGGGCGCGTGATTCACGATGATCTCGACACCTTCTTCTTCGGCGTCTTCGAGCTCCCAGGGCGAGGCCTTGAAGAACTCACGAGGCCTGCGGGCCATGACCTTGATGTCAGTGCCGCCCAGTCGACGAGACGACCGACAACAGTCCATCGCCGTGTTGCCGACACCGATGATGAGTACGCGTTCCCCGATTGAATCAACGTGACCGAAGGCGACCGACTCCAGCCAATCGATGCCAATGTAGGTATGCGATTCCACTTCGTCGTGTCGTCCCGGCAGATCCAGTTCCTTGCCGCGCGGCGCACCGACCCCGACGAAGATCGCGTCGAACTTCTCGTCCAAGAGTGAACGAAGACTGGTGATCGGACTGTTGTAACGGATGTCCACTCCCATATCGAGAATGATCTGGGTCTCGTCGTTGAGCACGTGGTCGGGCAAGCGGAATTCGGGGATGTTCGATCGCATGAGGCCGCCGGGCCTGTCGAACTGCTCGAACATGACGACCTCGTAGCCGAGCGGCATGAGATCATTGGCGACCGTCAGCGCGGACGGCCCCGCTCCGATACAGGCGATCTTCTTGCCGTTCTTCTGTGACGGAATCTCGGGGAGTCGGTCCGAGATGTCGCCCTTCAAGTCGGCGGCGACGCGCTTCAGTCGACAGATGGCGACGGGGCTGCCGTCGACCCGGTCACGTCGACACGCCGGCTCGCACGGTCGGTCACACGTACGACCGAGGACTCCGGGAAAGACGTTCGACTCGCGGTTCAACATGTACGCGTCGTCGAACTGACCCTGGGCGATCAAGCGAATGTAACCGGGAACGTCGGTGTGGGCGGGACAGGCCCACTGGCAATCGACGACCTTGTGGTAGTAGTTCGGATCTTGATCGTTCGTCGGTTCCACGCAGCGTTCTCCTCAACAAATCTCGGCCAAACTCGCCACTTGAAAATCTACAACGAGCACGATGTACTCCCAATCTACTAGGCAACTATCGCGATCCACGTACGCCAAAGTCACAACATCACAACATCACAACAGAAGCTATGTGACCAATTGCCCTACTCCGGGCGCGATGCGGTGAACCCGTCTGTGGGAGAATGAACGGAAGTCAAGAAACTGGTCGCGCGTTCTCTGACGGTCCACCTGTCGAAAAACTCTCGATTCGTGCAAGAGCACTTGGTTGCAATACCTTTGAAGAAGTGACGTACTCATCGAAACGAACTCGCGAAGTCTCTCCCCAGTCCCCGCCAAACGAGGTCCAGTGCATCGTTCACTCCGCAGTGCCCGAAAGCCACTCCGGTCACCAAGGCCGACCATTGGCGGCTCACGCCACGCGGGCGTGAAGTGAACGCGTCGCTCTCTGAAGACACGGCCCCACTGCCGTGGCTCATTCAGGGAGGCATGGGTATCGCGATATCGGGTTGGCCGCTCGCGCGAGCCGTCGCACTCGCGGGCCAGCTGGGTGTGGTTTCGGGTACCGCTATCAACACCGTGTTTGCTCGTCGACTGCAGGATCAAGGAGTCGACGCCACGCTGCAGGCTGTGCTGGACCGTTTTCCCGTTCGTTCGGTCGTCGACGACGTTCTGGGCCAGTACGCGTCCTCGCGACGTTCCAAGAACAAGCCCTACCGCAGCGTACCGATGCTCACGTTGCGCAGTCCGCAGCGATCGATCGACCTGCTCGTGCTTTCTTCGTTCGTCGAGGTTGCTCTCGCCAAAGAGGGTCACGACGGTCTCATCGGCATCAATCTGCTCACCAAGGTTCAGATCCCCACGTTGGCAACACTGTTCGGTGCGATTCTGGCCGACGTCGACTACGTGATGATGGGCGCGGGCGTTCCGACGAGCATCCCGGGGATCTTGGAGCAGCTGTCTCGAGGACAAGAAGCCGAGATGGCCATGCAAGTCATTGGCGGCGCTCACCTCGATCCGCCGCCGGTCCTTCGATTCGATCCGAAGCGGTACTTGAGCGACCAGGTGCTCCGGAGGCCGAAGTTCCTCGGCATCGTTTCGAGCCACGTGTTGGCGACGGCCCTCGCCAAACGCAGTAACGGCCCCGTCGACGGATTCGTCGTCGAACGTCCAATCGCGGGTGGACACAACGCGCCGCCTCGCGGCCC
>DAIOEY010000027.1:10380-16585 GCA_036745995.1 Acidimicrobiales bacterium
AAGTGTGACCTCGGCTTCTTACGCGAGGCCTACCTTCGCGCCGACGGGTCGTTGGGCTATCGCTGCGCCGCCGAACCCGTCGCCACCTACATTCGCAAAGGGGGCCTCGTCGAAGAGACCGAGGATCGCACCTGTCTCTGCAACGGTCTGATGGCCACGTGTGGACTCGCTCAAGTGCGCAGTGACGGCCAAGCTGAACCGCCCATCGTCACGAGCGGCGACTGCATCAACGAAATTGCGGGTCTTCTCGGCGAACGAAGCAGTTACAGTGCCGCCGACGTCATTGCCCATCTGCAGCCCTGATCCGCCGCTCGGCCACGTCCACGAACGTCCGAACGACGTTGACTACTACGCCAGCAGTGGCACTGACTGTCCGGGCTCGATGACGATCGTGGTGGCGATCGACGCCGAGACTTCGAGGTACGACCGTAGCTCGGCGGGAGTGCCCGCGAGTAACGGGAACGTGCCGAAGTGGTACGGCACGACGCGGTCCACACCCAGAAGGTTCACGGCGTAGGCGGCCTCGCGGGGACCCATGTTGTAGTGTCCGTCGATCGGTATGAGCGCGATCTCGGGGGCGTAGAGGTCACGGATGAGTGCCATGTCCCCGAACACGTTCGTGTCGCCCGATATATAGACGGGTCCACCCTCGCCGACGGGCAGTCCGATGACGAAGCCGACGGGATTGCCGCCGTACGCGTTGGGGACGTTGTCGCCGACGGCCAGACCGCACGAGTGGTCGGCACTGACCATTGTGATCGCGACCTCATTGATCTTGATGGTGCCACCCTTGTTCATCTCGACGATGTTCTCGACATCCATGGACGCGAAATAGGCCGCCATCTCGGGCACGCACACCACGCTCGCGCCGCTCTCGGCCGCGAGCGGGATCACCGAACCCATGTGATCGAAATGTCCGTGGGTGACCGCCAGAGCGTCGAGGCGACCGAGATCAGCAATTCCGATCGGACTCTTGGGATTGCCCTCGATCCAAGGGTCGAACACGATGCGGGTGCGCGACATCGTCGTCAGTAGAACCGTCGCGTGACCGAGCCACGTGAGCGTACCCAACGCCCCCACTGACTCAGAGGCGACTTGATCCTCCATTCGAAGCGCAGCGTTCACGATTGCTCCTTTCGTCGATAGGTCCTCTTGTTGTTCCTCAATTGTGCCTCAAGAATCGCGGGTGACGATCGGAATTCCGCCGCGCCAGCCGAGCGTTCGACGTCCGTGATCCCCGACGACACCGAAACGCTCACGTGAGCGAGGTCCCAATGATGTGCTTCGCGTACGCGTCGATCGTGCCGAAGGGATCGTCGTGCATCAGGTACAGCGAGAACTGGCTCACGCCGAGGCGTTCGAGTTCACCGAGTCGCTCTCGGTGTTGCTCGACGGGACCAAGGAGGCAGAAACGCTCAATGATCTCGTCGGGGACGAACTCGGTGTCGGGATTGCCCGCCTTGCCGTGATGGCTGTAGTCGTAGCCCTTTCGTCCCTTGATGTAATCCGTCAGGGCCGGTGGCACCATGGTCGACTCGGCGCCGTAGCGCTCGACGATGTCGGCGACGTGGTTGCCCACCATGCCGCCGAACCAGCGAACTTGATCGCGCTGGTGGGCCAGGTCGCCACCGACGTACGCCGGAGCGGCGACGCACACGGTGAAGTCGTCCGGGCTTCGACCGGAGGATCGAACGGCGTCGAGGGCCACCCCGGTCGCCCAGTTCACGATGAACGGGTCGGCCAGTTGGAGAATCAAACCGTCGGCCTTGCGACCGGCGAGCTCCAGCGCCTTGGGCCCGTACGCAGCCATCCAGACGTCGAGTTGGCCGTTCTGCACCCAGGGAATCTTCACGGCGGTGTCGTGCAGCGTTACCTCACGACCTTCGGCGAGGTCCTTCACCACACCCATGCAGTCCGAGAGCGTGGACAGTGACGCGGGCTTGCCGCCGGTGAAGCGAACCGCGGAGTCGCCGCGACCGATGCCACAGACGGTCCTCGGACCGAACATCTCGTTGAGCGTGGCGAACAACGACGCCGTGACCGTCCAGTCGCGCGTCAGAGGATTCGTGACCATCGTGCCGACTTTGATGTGCTTGGTCGCGCTCAGGATCTGTGAGTAGATGACGAAGGGCTCTTCCCAGAGCACGGCCGAATCAAACGTCCAAAAATGGGTGAAGCCGGCGTCCTCGGCCCGTTGGGCCAGTTCGACCACGTGCTTGGCCGGCGGATTCGTCTGAGCCACCAATCCAAATTCCATCAGGTCGACTCCTCGCTCTTCAGGTCTCGTCCAATTCTCACTGCCGGGGTCCCTACGGCGGGGAATCGGGTCGAGCGCGCGCTCAACGCAGATACCCGTTCAGCGCGCGCTCGAGGAACTGTCCCGCACCGGGTCGGCCCACGTACGTGTTGTCCTCGATGACGACGGCGCCGCGCGACAGGACGGTCTTCACCTGTCCGGTCGCCTCCATCCCCTCGTAGGCCGAGTAGTCCACCGCCATGTGATGGGTCGCCGCCGAGAAGACGTGCGTGCCCTCGGGGTCGTACAGCACGATGTCCGCGTCCGATCCCGGAGCGATGACACCTTTTCTCGGGAAGAGTCCGAACATGCGCGCCGGGGTTGTGGACGTGACGTCGACCCATCGTTCGAGCGAGATCTCACCTCGATGAACGCCCTGAAAGATCAGATCCATTCGGTGCTCCACGCCCGGCATGCCGTTGGGGATCTTGGAGAAGTCGCCGACACCGAGTTCCTTCTGCTCCTTGAAACAGAAGGGGCAGTGATCGGTCGAGACGATGCTGAGGTCGTCGGTGCGCAGTCCCCGCCAGAGGTCGTTCTGGTAGCTCTTGGGTCGAAGGGGCGGTGAACAGACGAACTTGGCCCCTTCGAATCCCTCGCGACCCAGGTCTTCGTCGGAGAGGAACAGGTACTGCGGACAGGTCTCGGCGAACACGCTCTGGCCCCGGTCTCTCGCCACCATCACCTCGTCGAGCGCCTCGGTCGCGGACAGGTGCACGACGTACAGCGGCGCGCCGGTCACCCGAGCCAGTTGGATCGCCCGGTGCGTGGCCTCGCCTTCGAGGAAGGCCGACCGGGTGACGGCGTGGTACCGAGGATCCCTCTCGCCGCGTCCGAGTGCCTGGGCGACGAGCACGTCGATCGCGATGCCGTTCTCGGCGTGCATCATGATGGTCGAACCGTTAGAGGACGCCTGTTGCATCGCCTGGAGGATCTCGCCGTCGGTGGAGTAGAAGACACCGGGATAGGCCATGAAGAGCTTGAAACTCGTGACCCCCTCGTTGATGAGCAGATCCATTTCCTTCAGCGAATCGTTGTTCACGTCCGAGACGATCATGTGAAAGCCGTAGTCGATCGCGCACTTGCCCTCGGCCTTGGAATGCCAAGTGTCCAGACCAGCGCGGAGGCTGCCGCCCTTGGACTGGATCGCGAAATCGATGATCGTCGTCGTTCCCCCGAAGGCCGCCGCCCGGGTACCGGTCTCGAACGTGTCGGCGGACTGCGTGCCGCCAAAGGGCATTTCCATGTGCGTATGGCCGTCGATGCCCCCCGGGATGACGAGGAGTCCACTGGCGTCGATGATCCGGTCCGCACTCTGGGCCCACGACTGAGCTGTCGAAGAGCCCGGTGCTCCGAGTCCGACGATGCGTTCGCCTTCGACCAGCACGTCCGCGGCGAACGGTCCACTGGCGTTGACGACGGTGCCTGCGCTGATGAGTGTCTTCACGTGCTTGTTCCTTTCTCTCTTCGCTGGTCGTTCGTCGACGTCAGGGTGCGGTCAAACTCCCGTAGCTGTCCGGTCGGCGGTCGCGGTAGAACGCCCACGTGTGGCGGACCTCCTTCAGGACGTTCATGTCGAGGTCACGAACAATGACGTCGTCGTCGGCGTCGGACGCCGCGTCACCGACCTTCTGACCTCTCGGGTCGACGAAGTACGACGACCCGTAGAAATCGTTGTCGCCGAGCTCTTCGACGCCCACCCGGTTGATGGCGCCGACGAAGTACTCATTGGCGACCGCGGCCGCGGGCTGTTCGAGGTTCCAGAGGTACGCGGACAGTCCGCGACTGGTCGCAGAGGGGTTAAAGACGATGCGCGCGCCAGCGAGGCCCAACGCCCGCCAACCCTCGGGGAAATGACGGTCGTAGCAGATGTACACGCCGATCGGTCCGACGGCGGTCTGGAAGATCGGATAACCGAGATTGCCGGGGCGAAAGTAGAACTTCTCCCAGAACCCCTTCACCTGGGGAAGATGGTGCTTGCGGTACTTGCCCAGGTACGTGCCGTCGGCGTCGATGACGAACGCGGTGTTGTAGAAGACGCCCTCCTGTTCGACCTCGTAGACCGGCACGACGAGGACCATGCCGGTTTCGCGCGCGAGCTCGGACATCACCTCGGTCGTTGGACCCGGGACGGGCTCGGTGTACGAGAAGTACGCGGGGTCCTGCACCTGACAGAAGTACGGACCGTAGAACAACTCCTGGAAACAGAGGATCTGAGCGCCTTGACTAGCGGCCTTGCGGGCGAGGGCCACGTTGGCCTCGATCATCGACTGCTTGTCGCCGGTCCACTTGGTCTGTACGAGCGCTGCGCGCACGACGTCCGGTCCACGTTCTGCGTTGCTCACCCGGTCCCCCGATCTCTTGGCATCATTATTGACCACTGATCAGGGGATGTCCACTCACCTCATCCATTTCGGGTCACGTGCCTGACTTCGCGGCGCCCACGCCCTCACTTTCGCGCTCATCGGGCACGATGCTGGCTAGGTGACGGGCTCGAATGCGGAGAGAAGGTCCGCGACCTTGACGGTCACGTAGGAGATCGACTGATCCGCGATTCCGTAGGGCATGAAGAGGGTGCCGTTGTGCACGAGCGAGCCACACGAGTAGACCACGTTGGGCACGTAGCCGTCCTGCTCGTCGTCACTGGGCAACAGCAACGGTCGCGGCAACTGCGCGATGACCTTGGTGGGGTCTTCGAGGTCGAGCAGGAGTGCTCCGATGCCGTAGGTCCGCATCGGTCCGACACCGTGAGTGATGACGAGCCATCCCTCGGCCAGTTCAATCGGCGAACCACAGTTACCGAGTTGCAGGATCTCCCACGCCTGGGAGGGAATCTGGGCATTGGAAACGTCTCTCCACTGATGCAGGTCGTCTGAGAAGGCGATCGCGTTCGATTCACGGTCGTGGCGCGAGAGCGCGACGAATCGACCGCCGATCTTCCTCGGGAAGATGGCCAGTCCCTTGTTCCTCGCGCCGCGTCCCGCCAGCGGCGACGAGGCGAACGTCAAGAAGTCGTCGGTCTCGAGCAACTGCTGGGAGACGGAGTGGCCGTCGTAGGCGGTGTAGGAGGCCACGTACTTCGCCGTTCCCGTACCTTCCAATCGAACGAATCGGGCGTCTTCCACGCCCTGACGCTCGGTCGGCGTTGACGGCCAAAGCACGCGACGCGAAAGGTCCGTCGACTCCTCAAAGGTCGCGACGTAGAAACACGCCGCGATCATGCGCAGAACGCCGGCGGTTTCGATGACGTTGAGTCTGGTGTCACTCTGCGTTTCGAGTCTCGCGATCGCGCTTTCGAGCTCCTCGTTGGAGAACCGTGGTGTCAGATTGTTCAGTACCGACGTCGCCGTCTCCCCGTCAAGACCCAGGTCGTGCAAGAGGGCGTGAAAGGTGTTGCGATCGAACAGGCCAGAGCTGATCGTCGCCGTCGTCGGGAACCGGAGCGGTTCCTCAAAGTTCATCGTCCCCTTCGCGTCAATCTCGCCGTCACGAAAGCAGATGGCCGAATGGTGCCCTTCGCCGATGGACCGGTAACTGAGAACGACCCGCAGGTTCCCGGGTTGAACGTCGGTTTGATCGGGGTGCGCGACGAGACTCGGATTGCAGACGGCTGCTCCTTCGAGGGAGAACTCGTGGGTGAAGGCGGCGCCCAGCAAGAGCCAGTGGTTGGGCGTGATGGGAGACGTCACGTAATCGGCGACACGTTGTGCGTTCATGGAGAACACTGCCGTGAGGTCCTCGTGCCGCTTGGAGAATCGTTCCAGCAGTTCACCGAGCGTGGTGTCGACGTCCTCTTCGTTCAGCGCGAGAACCCGCTCGACCGTGTTGGTGGCACGAGACTCGCTACCACCGACGAGTTCCTGACCGGGAATGAACAGGCGCAACAACACCCTCGACGCGTCGGCTCGG
>DAIOEY010000028.1:0-16169 GCA_036745995.1 Acidimicrobiales bacterium
AGCACCTCTTCGTCAACGCCACCACGAATCGTCGCCAGCAATTGGGGCCCCCCGCGCTGGTGGCGCGCGGCGCGCACCGCCTCGCTCCATAGTGAGACGAGTTCGGGTGATACCTCGTGAGCGGGGACTAGTGCCACGATGGACGCCCGCGGTGACGTCGAGCGACGTGCGAGCGGTCAGACACAGTCGCGACAGAGACCTTTGGCCTTGTCAGCGAGCTGGCTGGTCTTCTTCAACAGTCGGCACGATAAGCAACGGAACTCGTCGTCCTGCTTGGGCAGGATCGTCTCGGCCGGATCGATGGTCGTGTCGATCTCGCCGACCACTTCGTCGTCGTCTTCGGGCGTCGTGGTGCGCCGGATGGTCTCGGCCAGCACCTCGTCCAGGGCGAGTTCCACGTCGGCGTCATCAGCCACGTCCTCGTCTTCTTCGGGCACCACGACCGCGATCAGCACTTCCTCGTCGTCAATCTCGACGGTGTCGTCTCCCTCGACGTCCTCATCGACGTCGACTTCCTCGACGTCGAGTTCGTCAACGTCCTCGACGTCGACCAGTTCTTCAACGCCTACGATCTCCTCGTCGAAACCGTCGGCGATCTCTTCTTCGTCAAAAACTTCTTCAGTGTCATCATTGCTTGCATTTGCCATAAAATCCTCTTCTGTAGCGCTGGCAGTGTAGAGCCTTTTTCGCGCTTCGTGCGACATTTCCGGATAAGGACTTGATAACCGCCCCCTTTTGCTAGCGATTGAGCCGGTTTCGTTCTGCGGTGCGCTCCGCCTCGAGTCGCTCGAGATCTGTATCTGAGAAATCAACAAATTGCATTGAATTGGCGATAACGCTGTGACCGGCTTCTTCTCGTATTAACCGCGCCATTTCCTGGGCCACCCGTCGATAACTGGGATGTCCCTGGGGTCCTGAACGAAGTTCAATCAGGTGCATCGCCTCTCGGGCGTTCATCTGCATCACGTAACGGATGCGAAAGGCCAGGGCCACGCAGTACTGGCTCTGTTCAGGGAACTCGGCGCGCATGTCAGAAAAGAGCTCGGCTGAACGCCCGAGGGACTCCTCGAAGCGGTCGGCGAAACCGGCCTCTCGGATCACGACGGGCACGTCGTAACCGAGCTCGACCGTGAGCGGTTGCCACTCGATGCTCAACAGGCGATGACGCTGTAGGTCGCGGAAGGCACCATAGTCGGTCACCAGTTCGAAGCGGTAGTCGGTACGCTCGAAGGCGCGACCCGGTCGGTGGCGACGATTGCGTCGCTCGCCCACGTAGGTTCTCATGAGATTCGTTCGTTCCAACTCGTTCATCGCGGCGACTCGGCGAACGGCCTCTTCATTCGACAGGGCGGTGTTCGCAAAGACGATCGCCTCGAGCACGCGCCGCTCCCCTTCGGGATCGAATCCGACGAGACGGACCGACTCACCCTCGTCGGTCGTCGCGAGGTCGTGCCACATCGAGTTGAGCAGAGCCTTCGTCGCTCCCTTGGTGTTGGCGAGATAGGCAGTCCACGCCACGCCGCGCTCGGCAACTTCCACGCGCTTGAGGAACGACGGGATCACCTTCATCAGCTCGTCCATCATCATCTGGGCGTAGAGGCTCACCTCAGGGAGCGGATGGGCCCTCATGCGCAACAAGAGCGCTTCGTAGGCCTGACCGGAGGCGTAGATACCGAGGTTCGAGAGCGCGCTGGCGGGCAGCAGTCCGCGCACGGCGTCGAGCGCCTTCGCCCGGATCGCCTGGCGGTAGACGAAGTCCGTGTCGTCGGGGGTCTTGGGATACTTGCGCGTGAGGTATTCGGTGAGCTTGGGCAGCAGTTCGGCGTAGGTGTCGAACATGCGGTCCATCTCACCGACGTAGCGGGCGCCGAAGCGCGACTCGAGGACGTCGTGGTCGCGGTAGAACCGGTAGTGGCCGTTGGTGAGTCGACGGTCGTAGCCGAGGTAGCGCGTCGACTGTTCGAGGTAGCTCATGAGGCGTCCCCATTCGAGGACCTTGGTGAGGACGTTGCTCGCCTGTTCGCACGCCAGGTGCACGCCGCCCAACTGGGCGACCGAATCGTCTCCGTACTCGTAGAAGATCCTCTGGTAGAGGTCATCGGCCCGATCCAGACCGATCGTGGCGTCCACCGACTCGTCGTCCGACAGGTCGAGATCACCCACGAACTCGTCGAGAAAGAGTCGTCGTAAACTCTTCGACGAGCGCGAATAGCGGGCGAACAGGGCCCCCTTCACGACCTCGGGCAGGTTGACCAGGGCAAAGACGGGACCCTCGAGGTTGGTGAAGTACTTGCGCAGAATGGACGCCTCGACCTCGGTGAACTCTTC
This sequence comes from Acidimicrobiales bacterium, assembly GCA_036745995.1. Taxonomy (GTDB): domain Bacteria; phylum Actinomycetota; class Acidimicrobiia; order Acidimicrobiales; family RAAP-2; genus RAAP-2. The sequence goes on from DAIOEY010000028.1 coordinate 2,329, forward strand.
GGCGACGTAGGTGTGCATGGAGTTACGAGATTAGGACTGAAATTAGGCGAGGGGGTGGACGCTGGAGGCGCCCGCCACGACGCTGCGCAGCACCGCGTCGCGGGCCTGGTCGGCGACGTCAGCGACGTCGGTGAGGTGGTGCATGCGAGAGAGTTGCTCGCAAAGATCGGCCACTTGCTTGGCGTTTCGAACGAAGTCCCCGGGCGAGGTCTGACCGATCTCGACGTCGGCGAGGTCGAGCACGGTGCCGAGCGACGCTCCCCTGGCCCAGGCGGCGATGGTGGTGGCGAACTTGCCGTCGGGCTCTTTGGCGTGGGGAACCCGGTAGCGGTCCTCGATCTCGCGGATGGTCGCCGAGGTTACGGTGATCTCAGCGATCCGCTCGTTGAGACTGCCGCGGCGTTCCTGGCCGAGTCGATCGTTGGTCGACCGCTTCTTCTTCGTCGTCACCTGCTTGGCCGCGTGGGGCGTGCGCGAGGAACGTTTCGATTCATAGACGAAGCACGAGAGCACACCGGCGAGTTGGGCCGGCTCGAGACCCTCGAAGACGCCCGAACCGATGGACTCGGCGATCAGCAGGTCGCACTCGTGGTAAATCGAACGCAGCAGTTGTCCGTGGTGGTTGAGTTTCCAACCTTCGGCGTAGCCCAGTTCCTCGAGCACCTTGTGGCGTGCGATCATCTGCTCACCGAGGGGCCGCTTGGTACCGGTCGGGCGATGGTCGGCCTCGAACTGCGCGTAGGAGCGTTGCACGACCTCGAGCGCCGTCTCGAACTCAAAGTGATTGATCAGGTTCGCCGTGAAGTTGTAGGTCGGGCGGAACGACGAGTGCAGGTCCGAGGGAGGCGCCAGCGCGATCCGGGCCACGTCGTGCAGCGCCACTTCGTTGGAGAAGCACACGATGGCGTGTCCCTCGTCGTCCAGTCCGCGCCGTCCGGCCCTCCCGGTCATCTGGGAGAACTCGCCGCTCGTCAGGAACTGTCGTCCGGCGTCGGAGAACTTGGTGAACTTCTCGAGGGCCACCGACCGTGCGGGCATGTTGACACCGAGGGCCAGTGTCTCGGTCGCGAACACGACCGCGAGCAGGTTCTGCTCGAAGCACGCTTCGACGATCTCGCGAAATGCCGGCACCATGCCGGCGTGGTGCATGGCGAGGCCGCGGCGAAGACTGTCGATGAAGTCGGCGAACTCGAGCGCCTTGAGGTCGTCGTCGGAGAAGCCAACGAGTCGCGACTGGGCGATCGCCTCGATTTCGTGGCGCTCCTCGGGGGTCGTGAACAAGAGGCCGTCACGCCGGCATTGATGCACGGCGTCGTCGCAGGCGGCCCGAGAGAAGATGAAGACGATCACCGGCAAGAGGTCGTCACGCTCGAGGGCCTGCAGCAGCTCACTCCGTCGCGGCGCGCGAAACGGAGGTGGCGGCGCACTCGACTTGGACCCATTCCACCGAGGCCCCGCACGAAAGCGCCGCGTGGACTTCATCATGTTGTCGATGCGACGAGATTCGTCGGACAGTCGAACACCGTCGAGGAGGTCGACGACGTCGGCGTTGGGTTGTCCGCGACGGACGATGGCGACGTGGTCGTGCAGTTTGATCGGGCGATTCTCCTCCACGATGATGCTCGTCGGACCGCGGACCGAGCTGAACCACTCCCCCACGAAGTCGGCGTTGCCGACGGTCGCCGACAGCGCCACGAAGCGAACCGCCGCTGGTGTGAGAATGAGCACCTCTTCCCACACGCCCCCTCGGAAGGGGTCCTGCAGGTAGTGCACTTCGTCCAGGATCACGAGTCCGAGGGTCATGAGCTGTTGGGAGTCGGTGAGCAGCATGTTGCGCAGCACCTCGGTCGTCATCACGATCACCTCGGCGTTGCGGTTGAGTGACGTGTCGCCGGTCAGCAGCCCCACGCGCGACTCGCCGTAGAGGGCACTCAGTTCGTGGTACTTCTGATTGGACAGTGCCTTGAGCGGCGTGGTGTAAAACGCCCGCTCGCCGCGATCGAGAACCCGTCCGATCGCGTAATTGGCGATCAAGGTCTTGCCCGAGCCGGTCGGTGCGCTGACGAGGACGTTCACCCGTTCGTCGAACGCCTCGATGGCGTCGAGCTGGAACCGGTCCAGCCCGAAACCGAGTCCTTCAATGAACTCACGGCGGTATTCGTCCGGGGTCACTTGTGGAACAGCTTGCCAATGCCAATGGACATGAAGTAGAAGGCCGTCAACGGAATCGCGAGAGCCATCATTGACAAGGGGTCGCCGCTCGGGGTGAACACCGCCGCGGCGACCGTGATGCCGATCAACGCGTAGCGCCAGGACTTGAGTAGTTGGTTCGGCGTGACGAGGCCGGCCAACTCAATGGCGACCAACACCACGGGAAATTCGAAGGTCACGCCGAAGATGAACATCATGAGCAGGAACAGGCCGAGGTACTGGTTCGGATTGTAGATGCTCGTCAACGTGCGCCCACCGATGGACTGAAGGAACGATAAGGCGTGACCGAAACTGAAGTAAGCGATCACGACGCCGACGAAGAAGAACGTTATCGACGCCAGGACGAAGGGAATCGCGTAACGCCGCTCCCTCGCCTTCAGGCCCGGCGTGATGAAGCGCCAGACCTGCCAGAAGAGGACGGGCGACGAGAAGAGCAGTCCGCCGAAGAAGGCGATCTTGATGCGCAACGTCAATCCGTCGAGTGGATTGGTGATGAAGAAGGCGCAGTGCTTCGGTACGGCGTGACAGTAGGGCTCTTGGAGCAGGTGCAAGATCTGGGGGTAGATGAGGAAGGAACCGATGCCCAGCACGACCACGGCAATCGTCGAAATGAGGAAGCGGTGGCGCGCTTCGGCGAGATGCTCGGCCAACGTCATGCCGGTCGCGGCGTTTCGGAATTTGGACACGTGCGACCTAGTTCAGTGAGGGGTCGGGAGGCAAGGGGCCGTCGGTCTGGCGAACGGCCGCGGGTCTCGCGGGCGACGGCGCGATCAGGGGTTCGGGATCGTCGATGATCTCGGCGGCGAGTGATGATTGCGCACTCGACGGCGGCTCGTCGGTCCTTTGCGACTCCTCTTCTCGAGCGTCCACACGGTCGGCCAGTGTGTTGAGCAGATTGACGGGGCTGCGAGCGAGGCGAGCGATATCACCCGAACTGGGCAGGTCGGGTATCGCCTCACGGACCTCGGCCTCGACCCGTTCCTGGATGCGCTTGAGCGCGCGCCAACTCGATCCGAGCTTGTGAGCGACGTCGGGCAGTTTGTCCGGTCCGAGGAGCAACAACACCACGGCCACGATCACCAGGATCTTGATTGGACTCAAACTGAACACCGACCCATTGTAGGGGCGGGGCTACGTCGATTTTCTACAGGAAGCCGACGCGCGAGAGCGGCCAGATACGCAGAAAGACCTTGCCGATGATGTCGGACTTGGGGACACTTCCCCACATCCGGCTGTCGCACGAGTCCGCGTGATTGTCACCCATGACGAAGTATGAATGGGCGGGGACGTGCACGTTGCCAATCGGTGTGCCCAGGGGTTCGGTGTGGGTCCAGGTCTCGTTCAAGGCGACCTCCGTGGTCGGTGACGTGCCGACGTAGATGGTGTTGCCCTTGGACGTCAGATAATCGCCCGGCAGTCCGACGACGCGCTTCACGAGATCGGTGACGACCTCACCGCAGTGCTCGGCGGGCGGCGCCTTGAAGACGACGATGTCGCCACGGTTGATCGTGCCGAGACTGACACTCAACTTCGACACGATGATCCGGTCACCGATCTGCAGCGTCGGCTCCATCGAGGCGGACGGAATGTAGAAGGTCTGCACGACGAAGGTGCGCATCACGAAGGAAACCGCCAACGCGGCCACGATGATGATCAGCCACTCGATCACCACGCGGCGACGGTGCTTCTTCCGTTGGGTTAGTCCGCTCTCGGCGTCTACGTCGGCGTCCGGATTGGTCTCGAGCACAGCAATATTGTCGACGGGAGTCTCTTCGGGCACCCTTGAAGGTTAGTCGCGCCGCTCGTGGCGCTCGAGGGAGACCAGAAGCTTCTGGAAACGCTCGTCATTGCTCTTGAACGGATCCTTTAGTAATACCGTGCGTTGCATCTCGTCGTTCAGTTTCAGATGCACCCAGTCCACCGTGTAGTCACGCCGCCAGTGCTTCGCCGCCTTGATGAACGTGCCGCGCATATGCGCCCGCGTGGTCGACGGCGGCGTCTGGGACGCGGCGGCAATGTCGTCATCGCTCACCATCCGCTGGAAGTGTCCACGGGACTGGTGGCGGTAGTAGAGACCACGTTCGTACTTCGTGTCGTGGTACAACAGGTCGATCAAAGCGATCTTGGGATCGGCGAGGTCGACACCACTGCGCTCTCGCTCTCGCTCGATGATCTGGAGTTTGGCGATCCAGTCGACACGGTCGGCGAGCATCATCGGATCGCTCCGGTACTGCTCGATGACCTCGCGCCACAACTTCACCGCGTACACCTGGTCAGTCGGCAGTTGATGGCTCTGCACGAAGAGTTCGGCGCGCTCGCAGAGGTCCTCTTGAATCTCGAGTGCCGTCATGTCGCGTCCACTACTCAGTTTGACGGGTTCCTTGCTCCACAGGTCGTACGAGATGTCGCGCAGGGCGTTGATCGGTGAGGCCATGTTGTAGTCGCGCAGCACCGTCGTTCGGTCCTCGATCATCGCGAGAATGACCGACGCGGTGCCGATCTTCAGGAATGTCGCGAACTCACTCATGTTCGAATCGCCGACGATGACGTGCAGGCGACGGTATCGCTCGGGATCGGCGTGCGGTTCGTCGCGCGTGTTGATGATCGGACGGCTTCTCGTCGTGGCCGACGAGATCGATTCCCAGATGTGCTCGGCGCGCTGACTCATTGAGTAGGCCGTGCCCTTGGCGTTGGTGACCACCTTGCCGGCACCCGTGAATATCTGGCGGCTGATCAGGTACGGGATGAAGACCTGCTCGAGTCGGCTCAGATCGTCGATGCGTTCGATGCAATAGTTCTCGTGGCAGCCGTAGGAATTGCCCGACGAGTCGGTGTTGTTCTTGAAGAGATAGATGTCGCCGCGGATTCCCTCGTCGGCGAGTTGCCCCTGGGCGTAGTCGACCAACTCGCGCAGTATTGCCTCGCCGGCCTTGTCCTGGGCGACCACGTCGGTGAGTGAGTCGCACTCGGCCGTGGCGTACTCGGGGTGACTGCCCACGTCGAGGTAGAGACGGCTTCCGTTTTCCAAGAAGACGTTGCTCGATCGTCCCCAGGCGACGACCTTGCGAAAGAGGAACCTCGAGACCTCGTCGGGGCTCAGTCGACGCTGTCCACGCAACGAAAAAGTGATCCCGTACTCGGTTTCGATTCCGTAGATGCGTCTCAGCATGGCCGTTCTCGTCGCTGCGCACTCAGCGCAGGAGCTCGCTCACTTCGTCGTCATTCAAGCGGATGAAGGTCCGACGACTCCCCCGATCCTCGAGTAGGCCCACCTCGAGTTCGCTCGCGGGGATCACCCGGTCGGTTCCCGCGAGCGCCGCGACGGCGTTCTTGAGCGTCGTCGCGAGCGGTTCGAGTTCGTCCTCGGAAGCGGCGAATCGTCCCTTGATCGTCTCGGCGTCGCCGCCGAGCACGGCGAAGCGCGGCTCGTCGGAGATGGTGCCCTCGTAGGCGATCCGGTACAGCTTGGTCGGGCGGATCTTGTTACCGAGCTGGGCCACGAGTATCTCGATCTCCAGGGGCTTGGGCCCTTCGGTGAACATGTCGCCCACGTGCTGGGCGTAGTAGTTGGCGAGCGCCCTCGCGTCGACGTCACCGCGCGAGTACGTGAAACCCGTGCCGTCGGCCCAGCGAATGCCCGCCTCGCGCAGTCGGTCGAACTCGTTGTACTTGCCCACGCCGGCGAAGGCGATCCGGTCGTAGATCTCCGAGATCTTGTTGAGCGACGCCGAAGGGTTCTCCGCGACCATGACGACGCCGGTGTCGTAGATGGCGGCCACGATGGAGCGACCGCGAGCGATGCCCTTTTGGGCGAACTCCGCGCGATCCTTGATGAGTTGTTCGGGCGCGACGTAGAAGTAGTTACTCATCGCAGCGATCCTCCGGCGATACCCCCGGACTGGGTGCGGCGTTCGTTGATCACGCGGAAGCGGTTCGCCACGTCGTCATTGGAGAGTTCCTGAAAGCCCGCGGCGTCGATCGTGACCATCATCGGGAAGAGGTTGCGCACGAAGTCCGGTCCCCCGGTGCTCGGGTCGTTGTCGCCCGCCTCGTACAGGGCGAGTGCCCCGAGGTCCAAGGCGGCTTCGAGATCGAGGTCGCTGCGAAAACCCAGGCGCAGGGTGTTCTCGGCGAACGGCGAGCCCGACCCGATCGTCGCGAAGTCGACGCGCTCGTAGCAGCCCCCCGCACCGTCGTACTCGAATATGCGTCCCACTTGGTGATTGAGGTCCCAACCGGCGAGCAGCGGTAGCACGACCAGTGGCGACGTAAGGTTGTTGCGCTGGATGACCGGCGAGAGGTAGTTGGCCTTTCCTTCGAGACTGAGGACGGCGTCGGTCATTTTCTCGTAGTGCTCGAAGGAGAGTTGGGCCATGCGGATGAACTCAATGCCGCGTGCGGCCGTGCCCGAGATGGCGATGGCCGTATAGCGATCGGCCGCTTCGATCTTTCGAACGTCGCGGCTCGCGATGTAGCTCCCGGTCGCCTGGCGGTCCCCCACCATCACGACGCCACCCACGTAGCGCACCGCAATGACGGTGGTCGCGTGCGGCGACACCACCTCGTCCGGGTCGTGCGACGTCGTCAGACCGGCCGCGTGCGCGTAACGGAAGAAGGACGGCCCCGGATCATCGTGGGCGTTGTACAGCGGAAGACCCATTCCTACTGGCCGCCTTTTTGCACGTAGTTGCGCACAAACTCCTCGGCGTTCTCTTCGAGCACCTCGTCGATCTCGTCGAGCAGGTCGTCGAGATCAGCCTTCAATTGCTCGCCCTTGGTGGTGTCGACGGACACGTCGCTCGCCGGTTCGGTCGTGCGCTCGGTGCGCTGTTTTTGGATTCGCTCTTGTTCACTCATACGTTCAGTTCTACCTGTCTAACGCTTCTAGTAGGTCATCAGCCGTTGGACAAGTTTCTAGCAAGTCGGACGTCAGTTCTGCGGTACCCCGCAGCGGGTCCATCATAGGAACCCGCTGCAGCGGCCCCTGACCGAGGTCAAAGACGACCGAGTCCCAGTTGGCCGCCGCGATCTGGTCGGGATAGCGGGCGACGCATTGACCCCGGAAGTAGGCGCGGGTCGAGGTTGGTGGGTTGTGAACCGCTTCACGAACCTGCTCGAGTCTGAAGATCTCTCGCAGCCCGACGCGCTGGGCGAGCGATCGTTCTGCTCGAAGATCGTGGTACTGCAGGTCGATCGCGCGCAGCCGGGCGTCGTTCGCCGACAGGTCGTAACGCTCGCGGTAACCGTTCACGACACGTTGTTTGGCGATCCAGTCGACGCGATCGGCGACCGCGTTCGGGTCGTCGCGCACCCCGTCGAGCATCTCGCGCCACTGCGTGAGGACGAACGCCACTTCGTCCGGTGGCGCGACGGCGTCGCCACCGTGCCGGTCGACGTAGTGCTCGGCGAGGTGCCAGAGCTGGTCCTGGATATCCCAGGCCGAGAGTTGGCGGTCGTCGTCACAGAGCACGGAGGTCTGCAGCGTCGGGTCGAGAGCGAACTGTCGAAGCGCCTGCACGGGCTTCTTCGGCGCACTGGGAAAGCTGTCGGCGCCGCGATCTTCGAGCAGTGCCAGGAGAAGCGCGGTGGAGCCGACCTTGACCAGCGTGGCGACCTGGCTCATGTTGGCGTCGCCGATGATGACGTGCAGGCGTCTGAATCGCTCGGCGTCGCTGTGCGGTTCGTCACGGGTGTTGATGATCGGTCGTTTCAGGGTGGTCTCAAGTCCGACGACCTCTTCGAAGAACTCGGCGCGCTGACTTATCTGGAAGTCCGGGCCTTTCTCGAGACCGTCCTCGGTCTCGGCACCGACCTTGCCCGCGCCCACGACGATCTGGCGAGAGACGAAGTGCGGCACCATTGCCCGTATCACCTGGGAGAATTCGACCTGACGGGCGACGAGATAGTTCTCGTGCGTGCCGTAGGAGTTGCCCTTGCCGTCGGAGTTGTTCTTGTAGAGCGAGATCGCCTGACGCAGTTCGAGCGACTGGTTCGCCACGAGTTGGGCGCGACGCAGCACCTCCTCGCCCGCGGCGTCGTAGAGCGTGGCCTCGAGTGGCGTGCGACACTCGGGTGAGGAGTACTCGGGATGGGCGTGATCGACGTACAGACGCGCGCCGTTGGTCAGCACCGTGTTGGCGAGGTGGGTTTCGACGACGGGCGCGAACGAGGTCAGTCCCGGCAACCCTCGCGCGTCCAGGTCCGGCGTCTCGCCTTCGAAGTCCCAGTTGATCGTGGTGCGGCCCTGCTGGGCGTAGGCGTTGACGATGATGCTCGACGCGACGATCGGATCGAGGTCCGGACCCCCGGCGATGCCGAACTCGGTCTCGACGCCCAGGACCTTCGCGATGGCCATCGAGTTAGAGGTACTGGCCGGTGCCGACGTGTTGGATCGATCGGCCACCCTTGACGTCAGTCTCCTCGCGGTTGATCAGGGTCCGGATGAAGACGATACGTTCACCCTTCTTGCCCGAGATGCGCGCCCAGTCGTCGGGGTTGGTGGTGTTGGGAAGATCCTCGTTCTCGCGGAACTCCTGGCGAATCGATTCGAGCAGGTCCGTGCTCTTCAGTCCACGTCCGTTACCCGCGATCTCACGCTTGACCGCGAGTTTCTTGGCGCGCCGCACGATGTTCTCGATCATGGCGCCCGACGCGAAGTCCTTGAAGTACAGGATCTCCTTGTCACCGCCCTGGTAGGTGACTTCGAGGAAACGGTTCTCGTCGTCGACGCGGTACATGTCGGTGACCGTCTCTTCGATCATGACGCGGATGGCCTTGTTGCGATCGCCGCCGCCGAGCTCGTTGATGAGCTGTTCGTCGATTGGCAGGTTGTGGTGCAAGTAGCGCTGGAAGATCTGCGCCGCGGCGTCCACGTCGGGTCGTTCGATCTTGATCTTGACGTCGAGGCGCCCCGGACGCAGGATCGCCGGGTCGATGAGATCCTCGCGGTTGGTGGCGCCGATGACGATCACGTCGCGCAACGACTCCACACCGTCGATCTCGGCGAGCAACTGGGGTACGATCGTCGACTCCATGTCCGAACTGATGCCGGTGCCGCGGGTGCGAAACAGCGAGTCCATCTCGTCGAAGAAGACAATGACCGGCACGCCCTCTTCGGCCTTCTCTCGGGCGCGCTGGAACACCAGACGAATCTGACGTTCGGTCTCGCCCACGTACTTGTTGAGCAGTTCCGGGCCCTTGATGTTCAAGAAATACGAACGGACGTTGCGATTGCCACTGAGCTCAGCGACCTTGGCCGAGAGCGAGTTGGCGACGGCCTTGGCGATGAGCGTCTTGCCACAACCCGGTGGACCGTAGAGCAGGATCCCCTTCGGCGCGGGCAGTTCGTAGTCCTGGAAGAGTGCGCGGTGCAGATAGGGCAACTCGACCGCGTCGGTGATCGACTCGATCTGGGCGTCCAGACCGCCGACGTCGGCGTACGTGATGTCGGGCACCTCCTCGAGGACGAGTTCCTCGGCCTCCTGGCGTACCAGGCGCTCGGTAAGGAGATTCGAACGAAGGTCTAAGACCAGGGCATCACCGCTGCGCAACTTCACGTCGCGCAGTGAGTCGGCCAGTTCCACCACCCTCTCTTCGTCGGCGCGCCCGTAGATCAGGACACGACGCTCGTCGAGGACCTCCTTCACGGTCACGACCTCGCCCTGTCCGTCGCTGTCGCGCACGCCGATGACGGTGAATGATTCGTTGAGCACGACCTCGTTGCCCCGGTCGATCTGACCCGGATCGATGGCCGGGTGCAGCGCCACGCGCATCTTGCGACCGGAGGCGAAGATGTCGACGGTCCCGTCGTCGTTGAAGTCCACGAAGGTGCCGTAGACGGCCGGCGGCTGCGTCAACTTCTCGACTTCGTCGCGTAGCGCCGCAATCTGATCGCGGGTCTGCTGAATGGTGATTGTCAGCTTCTCGTTGTTCGACCTGGTCTGGGCGACCTGACCCCGGGCTTCGAGGAGCTGCTCTTCGAGCATCTCGACGCGCCGCGTCGCTTCCTCGATGTCGTTGAGGACCTGTTCGCGCGGTGATCGCACGACTATTTGGTCGTCGTGATCGGGACTGTTTGGATTGGTGTAGCGCTCGGAACGGTCCATAACGCCACCATAGGTGAGAGCGGCGCGTCAGCAAAGTCACGAAACGATGAACTCGCCCGCTAAAGTGACGGGACCGGAAAATTGCCATGGAGGCCAAGTAGATGAAGGTTTGGATAGACCAGGACCTGTGCACAGGTGATGGACTCTGCGAAGAGATCTGCCCATCGGTCTTCACCCTCCTCGACGATGGACTCGCCTACGTCAAAGAGGGCGCGGACGTGAAGTCGTCGCCCGGCGGCGCCGAAGGGCTGGCGGGCGTTCCCACCGACATGGAAGACGCCGTGGTCGAGGCCTCCGAAGAGTGCCCCGGCGAGTGCATCTTCATCGAGCGCGACTAATCGCTCTCGACGCGACGCACGAGGCGCCGCGCTGACGTGAGGAAGCCCGTGTGGGCCACCATGCGGTGATCGGGACGGACCGAGCGTCCGTCGATGTGCCAGGTCCTTCGAAGAATCTCGACCGTCTCTTCCATTCCGAACGAGTGCTGTCGCAACGTTTCACGCAGCAACTGCGTCTGGTTGATCGTTGGCAGGTACGCGAGAAAGATGCCACCCGGACGCAGCGCTCGTTCGGCGTGCTTGACGACCGCCCACGGCTCGGGCATGTCGAGCAGCACTCGATCGAGGTCCTCCTCGTCGATACCGAGGGTCACGTCGCGGATCTGCAGATGGTAGGGAACGTCAGTGCCGAGCATGTCGTGGACGTTCGTGGTCGCCTGTTGAGCGAAGTCCTCGCGGATCTCGTAGCCGGTGATGTGCGCTCCGGCGCGCAGCAACGTCATCGAGAGCGCGCCCGAGCCCACGCCCGCTTCGAGTACGCGCATGCCGGGGCCGATGTCAGCCTGCATCAAGATCGTCCCGAGGTCCTTGGGGTAGATGACCTGCGCGCCGCGCGGCATCTTCAAGACGACGTCAGAGAGAGTGGGACGCAGCACGAGGAAACTCCGCTCGGTGTTTCCGCGAACGAGTGAACCCTCGACCGTGCCGATGAGGTCGTCATGCTGAATGATGCCGGCGTGCGTGTGAAAGGCGGCGCCTTCGCGCAACGTGATCAAGTAGCGGCGATCCTTGGCGTCGATCAGCATCACGCGCTCGCCCACGACGAGTTCGCCGGCACTCACGTCGACGATTTGCTGCGTGCGCGACGACCGGCCCGAGCCGCGAGTCGGTCGAGGGAGCGAAACACGAGCAGCGCCCCGGCGAGCGTCAACCACTTGCTCGAGCGCTGCGCCCACGCCCGTCCGAGTGACATGGCGAAGAGCGTGCGAAAGAGGCGGCGCAGGATCACTTCTTGGGCCTCTTTCGGGCCTTACGTCCTCGCATCCATCCCCAGACGTAACCCGTGAACAGCCCACCGAGCCCCGCGGCGGCCACCGTGGGCTTCTGGTTCGCGTCGCTCTTCTTGATCGACAGTTCGTCGGGCAACAACGCGCGGATCGAGCGCTCGAGGTCCTTGCGCACCGCCGACTGCTCTCTCACTTGGGCGCCTTCAGACGTCGCTTGGCCGATCCGCTGACGATGCGCCACGCGGTCAGCCCAGCGACCGCCAGGGCCAAGACGGCCACGATCAGGTACGGAATCCACGAAAGGGTGCCGCGAAAGACCGGGAACTGCTCTTGCAGGAAGCGCAGCGCGGCGAGCAGGAGCAAGGTTGCGCCGAAGCCCACGAAGATGCTGCCCGCTGCTCCCCAGAGAGCGAAGCGACCCATGTCCTTCAAGGGCTGGATGGTCTCTTCCTTGATGTACGCGATGATCAGCCCGCGAATCTCCTCGACGTCGCGCTTGAACGATGCTCCCGGGAGATACTTGCGCCACGGCGGGGTTTTCATGCAGCCCAGCCTACTCAGTGCGGTCTTTTATGAGGTACGTCGAGCTCGCCGACGCCACCAAACGATCCTGTGCGTCGACGATGCGTGCTTCGACGAACGAGATCACCTTGCCGGGCTTCAGGACGGTCGCCGTGCAGGTCAAGTGGTCCCCCAGTCGAGCGGGTCGGATCAGGGTGATCTTCATCTCGGTGTTGGCGATGCTGGACTTGCGGTCACGCAGCGTCGTCACGACCGAGGCGCCCATCGCCGAGTCGGCCATGGCCGCGAGAAATCCACCTTGCACGATGCCCGCGGGGTTGAGGAAACGGTCGTCCACGTGCATGGTCCAGACCGAGACACCGGGTTGGCTCTTGTCAACGCACGTGAGACCCAGGGTCAGATCGCAATTTGGTGGAATCTGCAGGGTCATGGGGCAAGGCTATCTCGGTCGTTTGACCAGCAGACCCATTCGTAGTCACTACTCTCGTAGCCATGACTGACGATATGTTCCACGGCGCGAGCGAACTCGAAGGACGTGCGATCCGTGAGATCGCGGCGGTGGCGATGGACGCTCCCGCGATGGCCAAATCGGGCCACAGCGGCACCGCCATGGCGCTCGCCCCCCTCGGGGTGATGTTGTTCTCGCGCGTGCTGCGCCACGACCCCACCGATCCCCTTTGGAGTGATCGCGACCGTTTCATACTGAGTAACGGCCACGCCTCGATTCTCCAGTACGGTCTGGCGCACTGTTTCGGTTACGACGTGACGCCCGAGGACCTGCGAGGTTTTCGCCAGGCCCACTCACGCACACCCGGCCACCCCGAGAGCGGGCTGACCGCGACCGTGGAGGTCACGACCGGTCCCCTCGGCCAAGGCATCGCCAACGGCGTCGGGATGGCGATCGCCGAACGGGTGCTGCGCGCTGAAAATGGACAGGATCTGGTCAATCACCGCGTCTGGGTCATCGCCGGAGACGGCTGTCTCGAAGAGGGCGTCAGTCACGAAGCGTCGTCGCTCGCGGGCTCGCTCGGACTCGATCGTCTCACTGTCTTTTACGACGACAACCACATCACGATCGACGGTCCCACCGAATTGGCGCTGCACGACAACGTCGAACAGCGCTTCAGTGCCTACGGCTGGCACGTCATCAACCTTGGCGAACAGTCGAACGACCTCGACGCGCTGGAAGCCGCGACCAGGGCCGCCATCGCCGAGACGTCGCGACCGACGCTGATCGTCGTGCGCTCGCACATTGGCTTTCCCTCGCCCGAGATGATGGACAAGCGTGAAGCGCACGGCTCACCGTTCAGCGCCTCGGCGATCACGGTCGCGAAGGGTCTGCTCGGTGTGCCCGACGAGCCCTTCACCTTCGATCCCGATCTCCCCGCTCAGCTCGTCGAAAGTCTCAATCACCAGCAGATTGAGCGAACCTCGTGGGAGGAGCGTCTCGCCACCTCGGGCGACCGGGGCGTCTTGCTGCTCGAGCAGCTCCAGACCAACGGCGCCGCGGTAGTGACCTCACCACCCGAGCCGTTCTCCGGGGGCTCGATGGTCGCGACGCGCAAGGCCATGCAGCGCGCGATGGACGTTTTCGCGCCTCAGTGCCGCGGCGTGACCGCGGGCTCGGCGGATCTCACCGACAACACCGGCGTCATCCTCGCCCAGTCGAAGGTTCAGGCGGCCGACACGCCTTCTGGTCGCCAGATCCACTACGGCAT
>DAIOEY010000029.1:0-15777 GCA_036745995.1 Acidimicrobiales bacterium
CTGCTGCTCGACGACTGTCACTTTCCAGCGGCCGGTACGCCCGTCGACCTCGCGGTCTCGGGCGGACCCGATTCCCTCGGTCTGTTGCTGCTGGCGATGACCGAGCCGCTCACCGTAACCGTGCACCACGTTGACCATCACGCGCGACCAGAGAGCTCGAAGGACGCCAGCTTCGTCGCTCAGCTCTGCGCGCAACTCGGCGTGACCTTCGTCGGTCACGACGTCACCGTCGAACCGGGAGGGAACTTCGAATCCCGGGCGCGCGCCGCGCGTCGACGGGCGATGCCGGCTTCGGTGCTGACCGGTCACACGATGGACGATCTCGTTGAGACCGTGCTGCTCAACATGCTGCGGGGCTCGGGTGTTGACGGGCTCTCTCCCATGGTGGGTGACCCCACCAAGCCGCTGCGAGATCTGCGCCGCCGAGCGCTGCACGAGTTCGTCGCCGCGTCGGGGTTCGTTGCCTTGCACGACGAGACCAACGACAGTCCGGCGTTTCGGCGTAATCGCGTCCGTCATGAACTCGTGCCACTGATGGACGACATCGCCCAACGCGACGTCGTCGCGATCATCGCTCGTCAGGCCGCGTTGATGTACGACGAACGGGTGTGGCTCGACGAACGAGGACTCACGGACGGCGCCCCCACTCTCGCCGACGCCGACTGTCGCGACCTGCGACAGTGGCCGGTGGCGCGTCTTCGGCGGTGGTTGCGCACCCAACTTCGAGAGCCCGATCACGGTGACGGCACCCATCCACCGAGCGCGGACGAGGTCGAACGGGCCCTCGGTGTGGTGCAAGGCAACGTGGTCGCCGTCGAGTTGCACGGGGGTCGACGACTCGCTCGGCGCGGACAACGCCTCACGCTCGAGTAGGGCTCTCCACTACGCTGACCAGACATGGGAAGCCTTCAATCTGACGATTTCACCGCCCAGTGGGCCGCTCACGATCTCGGTGACGTCGTGGTCTCGGCCAAGGAGGTCAGGGACCGGGTACGCGAACTGGGTCGCCAGATCACGCGGGACTACGCGCAGAACCCACCCCTGCTCGTGTGCGTCTTGAAGGGCGCCATCAACTTCATGTCCGACCTCATGCGCGCGATCGAACTGCCCGTGGAGGTCGACTTCATGGCCGTCTCCTCCTACGGCGCCGCCACCAAGACGAGCGGCGTCGTGCGGATCGTGAAGGACCTCGACGTGGACCTCGCGGACCGCGACGTCCTCATCGTCGAGGACGTCGTCGACTCGGGTCTGACGCTCAACTACCTGCGCCAGTACCTGGGCGCGCGCAGCCCGCGCAGCCTCGAGGTGTGCGCGCTGTTGTTAAAGGAAGGCGAGCAGCGCGTCGAGCAGGAACTGAAGTACGTGGGCTTCACGATCGATTCGCACTTCGTGGTCGGCTACGGACTCGACGTGAACGAGCGCTACCGCAACCTCGACGCGATCTACACCTTCACCGGGCAGGCCTGACGGTGGTGGATGAACCACGCGTCCAGCGCCTGATTCGAGAGCTGCTCGACGCGATTGGTGAGGACCCGGACCGCGTGGGCCTCGTCGACACGCCCCGGCGCGTCGCCGATATGTACGTCGAGCTCTTCGAGGGACTCGAGGCCGACCCCGGCGAGCATCTGCGCGTCACCTTCGAAGAGGGCCACGACGAGATGGTGATGGTGCGCGACATCCCCTTCACCTCGCTCTGTGAGCACCACCTCGTTCCGTTCATGGGTCTCGCGCACGTCGCGTACCTGCCCGGCAGCGAGGGGCGTATCGCCGGACTCTCCAAGATGGCCCGGTTGGTCGAAGGGTACGCTCGACGCCTCCAGGTCCAAGAGCGACTGACGACGCAGATCGTCGAAGCGATGGAACGTGAACTGCAGCCCCAGGGTTCCATCGTCGTGCTCGAAGCCGAGCACTTCTGCATGTCGATGCGCGGCGTGAAGAAGGCGGGCATCACGACGGTGACGTCGGCCGTGCGCGGCGTCTTTCGCGACGACGCCGCCTACCGCGCCGAAGCGTTGCAGTACATCCACCAACGAAGGTCCTCGTGGCGCTGAGCCCCATGGTCATGGGGATCGTGAACGTGACCCCGGACTCGTTTTTTCCAGACTCACGAACGTCGAATACCGACGACGCCGTCGCGCGCGGTACCGCGCTCTTCGCGCTGGGATGTGACATCGTCGACGTCGGTGGCGAGTCGACGCGCCCCGGGGCGACGCCGGTCGACGCCGACGAGGAGATCGCCCGCGTCGTGCCGGTGATCGAAGCGCTCGCCGCCCTGGGACCGGTGTCGGTCGACACCCAAAAGGACGTCGTCGCGCGGGCCGCGGTGGTGGCGGGCGCGAACGTCGTGAACGACGTGTCGTGCACGCTCATCGAATTGGCGGGCGAACTCGGTGTTGGCTACGTGGCGATACACCGTCAAGGGGATTCGACGACGATGCAGGTCGCTCCCACCTATGGCAACGTCGTCTCCGAGGTGTCGACGTTCCTGCGCTCCGCCGCCGAGCGCGCGCGCACAGCCGGCGTGGGTCAGTTGTGGCTCGACCCGGGTATCGGATTCGGCAAGACCCTCGAACACAATCTGGCCTTGCTCGCCAACTGCCGTCACTTCGTTGAGCTCGCCTCGTCGTTCGACGCGGGCGTCTTGATCGGAACCAGCCGCAAGCAGTTCCTCGCGTCGCTCGCCGAGCGCTCGCTCGGCGTCGAACAGCGCCTCGAGGGTTCCATCGCCAGCGAGGCGTGGGCCCTGCTCGAAGGTGTGAGTATGGTGCGAGTACACGACGTCGCGGCCGCGGTGCAACTGCGCGAGTTGCTCGCCCGGCCCGTCGAGGAGGTAGTCGCGTGAGGGGTAAGTGGGCGGCCGGTATCGAGCCGCGAAGCTTCACGTGGGTCTACCGGGACATTCTCGCCGTGTCGGAACGACCGGGCGGGTCGACGTCGGTGCACCGGCGCGTTCGCCGCGACGAGGAACTCTTGTGGCTCAAACACCAAGGATTCGGTCGGGTCATCTCCATCCTGCCGGTGATGCAGAACCTCAGCGCGTACTTCGAGCACGGTCTGACCGCGAGCCACTACGCGCTGCGCGGCGGACCGCAGCAGCGTGAGGTGCTCGAAGCCTGTTACCTCGACCTCGCGAACTCGATGAACAACAAGACCATGGTCCTCCTGCACAGCGACGAGGTCTCGGACCGGCTCCTCGGCGTCATCGCCGGGTACCTCGTGTGGTCCAAGCGCGTTCCGACGGTGCCGATGTCCGTCGCGTTCGTCGAGCGACTCTTCAAGCGTTCGATCGGTCCCGACGGGCGCACCGTCCTGTTCGATCTGCCCGAGGCGACCGCGTGAGCGATTGGATTGAGCTGCGCGAGCTGCGCTGCAGCGCGGTGGTCGGTGTCTTGGCCGAGGAACGTGAACGCCCCCAGCCTCTGGTCTTTGACCTCGATATCGAACGACCCTTCGCCGAAGCGGCCGCGAACGACGACCTCAGCGCCACGACGAACTACGCCGAGGTGCTGGCCCTCGTCGCGCGCGTCGCCGTTGAGGGGCGATTCTTGCTGCTCGAGAGTCTCGCCTACCGCGTGGCCGAGGAGATTCTCAAGTTCGACGGGGCCATCACTTCGGTCAACGTCGCGGTGAGAAAGACGCGCCCGCCGGTGCCCGAGGACGTGGCGTCGGTTGGCGTGCGATGCACCCTGTGCCGCCCGTAACGCGTCGCGCGTACGTCTCACTGGGATCAAACATCGGTGACCGGGCGCGCCACCTCGCTGAAGGACTCGTCATCGTCGCCGCGGGCGATCCGTACCGGGTGTCGAATGTCTACGAGACCGAACCGGTCGGCGGCGTCGCCCAGGACGACTTCTGGAACCTGGTGGTGGAACTGACGACGACGGCGGGCCCTCGAGACGTGCTCGAGCGGTGTCAAGCCGCCGAGGTGTCCCAGGGACGCGAACGAGGCGTCCGCTGGGGACCGCGGACCCTCGACGCCGACGTGCTGCTCGTGGGTGATCTCACGAGCGACGACCCCGAGATCCTCGTCCCCCATCCGCGCCTCTACGAGCGCACCTTCGTCCTGGCGCCACTGCGCGAACTGGCTCCCGAGCTCGTTAGCGCAGAACAGTTGCGGGCCGGCGACGGGAGAGTCGCCGTACTGGGTACACTCTTGACGTTGCGCTAACACCGAACGGCACCCGCGAGGGGCTGGAACGGATAGGAGCAGAAATGCACATTGCCATCGTCGGGGCGGGACGTGCCGGCACGTCGTTCGCTCTCGCCCTTCGCCGCGTCGGTCACGAGGTGACCCTCGTGCACCACGACGAACTTGATTTTCTCGATACGCCCGAATTGGTCCTGCTCTGTGTACCTGACGACGCCATCGCCCTCGTGGCGCGTGAGCTGGCGATCCGCGAAGGTCAGGTCGTCGCCCACGTGGCTGGATCGCGCAACCTCGACGTGCTGGCGCCGCATCCACGCGTGGGTTCGCTGCACCCGCTCGTTCCCCTGCCCGACGCCGAGCGCGGGGCCGAGCGCCTGATCGGTGCCACCTACAGCGTGGCCGGTGACGAGGTCGTCACCGACGTCGTGGCATCGTTGCACGGACGGGTCTTGCGGCTGAGTGACGAACAGCGCACCGCCTACCACGCGACCGCCGCGGTCGCGTCCAACCACCTCGTCGCCCTGATGGGCCACGTGAGAGAACTCGCCCAGAATGCGGGACTCTCCCTCGACGACTTCCTGCCGCTCGCGCAGTTGGCGTTGCGCGACGTGGGCGAGCTCGGTCCCGACGCCGCGCTGACCGGTCCCGCGTCGCGCGGTGACATGGCGACCATCGACGCCCACCTCGCGGCGATACCCGAATCGGAGCGATCGACGTACGTCGCGATGGCCAACGCCGCCTTCGAGCTCGCCGAACAGCGACGATCGCAACTGCCCGCCTGAGGTGCAACGCATCAGCGACCTCGAGGCGTGGCGCGACTACGCCCGCGCCCAGCGCGCCCAGGGGCGTCGCGTGGGCTTGGTTCCGACCATGGGCGCCCTGCACGAGGGTCACGCGTCGCTCTTTCGAACGGCGCGCGCGAACGGCGACGTCGTCCTCGCGACGCTCTTCGTGAATCCGCGCCAGTTCAACGACGCGTCCGACCTCGCCGCCTACCCGCGCACGCCCGCGTCCGACGTCGAGATGGCCGAGCACACGGGCGTCGACTGCCTCGTCGAGCCGTCGCTGCACGACATGTGGCCCGACTACCCCGACGCGACGCCGACGACGGTGTCGGTGCACGGGATCGGCGACCGCCTCGAGGGTGCGCGACGCCCGGGCCACTTCGACGGCGTCGCGAGCGTCGTCGCCAAGCTGTTCGCGATCACCGGGCCGTGCCGCGCCTACTTCGGCGAGAAGGACTACCAGCAGATCTGCGTCGTTCGACAGATGGTTCGCGACCTGGCCCTGGACGTCGACGTGGTCAGCTGTCCCATCGTGCGCGACGCCGACGGTTTGGCGATCTCGAGTCGCAACGTCCGCCTGAGCACCGAGGGTCGTTCGCGCGCTCTCGCGCTTTCGCGCGCGCTCGCGCTCGTCGGAGCCCAGCCGGCGACGGCGAGTGAACACCGCCGACGCCTCGAGTCGTGCCTTGACGAGGCCGGCGTCGCGACGTCCTACGTCGAGGTCGTGGACCCGGTCACGCTGGTGGCCTCGAATGACGACGAGGTCGGCGTCCGACGGGCGCTCGTCGCGGGCGTCGTCGACGACGTTCGGCTCATCGACAATGGTCCGGTCACACTGGTAGCGAGGAGTTCCTGATGCTGTTGGCAATCGACGTAGGCAACACCGAGACCGTGATCGGACTGTTCGGTCCCGACGCCCCCGACGCCCCCGACGCGATGGGTTTCGCCCGCGCGATCGACGAGCGCGGACTCGCCTTTCACTGGCGACTCTCCACGGTGCCCGACCGGACCCCCGACGAGTACGCCATGGTCCTCACCCAGTTGCTCGACCTCGAGGGGCTCGACCTGCGCGTCACCGTCACCGCGATGGCGATCTCGTCGTCGGTGCCCTCGATCACCACGCAGCTGCGCCGGATGTCGAACCGGTGGTTCTCCGACCTCGACGTGACGGTGTTGGGACCCGGTACGAAGTCCGGCATGGCCATCCTCTACGACAACCCGCGAGAGGTCGGCGCGGACCGGATCGCCAACTCCGTGGGCGCCTACGACCTCTACCCCGGAGCGGCGATCGTCGTCGACATGGGCACGGCGACGACCTTTGACGTCATCAGCGCCAAGGGCGAGTACCTCGGCGGCGCGATCGCGCCGGGCGTGGCGATCTCGCTCGAGGCGCTCTACACCCACGCCGCGGCGCTGCGCTCGGTCGAGCTGGTGCGACCGCGTTCGGTGATCGGGCGCTCGACCGTCGAGTCCATCCAGTCGGGCGTCCTCTACGGGTTCGCGGCCCAGGTCGACGGGCTGGTCGAGCGGATCAGCCAAGAGCTCGGTGAGGCGACCGTCATCGCCACCGGGGGGCTCGCGGGCCTGATCGCGCCGCACACCAAGTGCGTCCAGCACGTCGAGCCCTGGTTGACCCTCCACGGATTGCGTATCGTGCATGAACGGAATCATTTGGGAGACGCTTCGTGAGCACACCGTATTCATTCGCGCACAACGCCTTCGCCGACGCGCTGCAGACCGCCTACGCGCACCTGAGCGACGGTGAGGAGTCGGGCGTCAACGTGAACGTGGCGGGCCGGGTGATGCTGCTGCGCACCCAGGGCAAGTTGTCCTTCGCCACCATGCGCGACTCGAGCGGGGAGATCCAGCTCTTTGCGCTGTCGGCGCTGACGAAGGATTTCGACGAGTTCGCCAAGCTGCACCTGGGGGACTGGGTGGGCGTCTCGGGCGAGGTGGTGCGCACCAAGCGCGGCGAGCTCTCGGTGAAGGTCGCGACGTGGTCCAAGTTGGCGACGGCCCTGCACAACTTCGGCGACAAGTGGGCCGGCATCTCGGACTTCGACATGCGGTACCGGCACCGCGAAGCGGACCTGTGGGCGAACGACGCCACGCGAACGTCGCTCGTTCGCCGCAGCGAGATGATCCGCTCGGTGCGCGAGCGCTGTTGGGCGGCGAACTTCATGGAGGTCGAGACCCCGATCTTGAACGTGATCCCCACCGGCGCCGCCGCGCGACCGTTCAAGACCTACCACCACGCCCTCGACAGCGACTTCTTCCTGCGCATCGCGCCCGAACTGTGGCTGAAACGACTGGTCGTCGGAGGATTCGAGCGGGTCTTCGAAGTCGGTCGGGTCTTTCGCAACGAAGGCGTGAGTCCGCGGCACAATCCCGAGTTCACGATGCTCGAGCTCTACGCCGCCTACTGGGACTACCACGACATGATGGCCTTCACCGAAGAGCTCGTCGCCGGCGTCGCGCTCGACGTCCTCGGCACGACCGAGGTGACCTATCAGGGTCGCCCCTTCTCGTTCGCGGCCCCCTGGCCGCGGCGCACGATGGCCGAGTTGGCGAGCGAGGCGCTCGGCGAGGACGTCTCGGTGCACACCCCCCGGGAGCGCCTCGTCCAGCTGCTCGGTGAACGCGGTGTCGAGGTCCACGCGTCGTGGGGTTCGGGACGGTGTCTCGCCGAATTGTTCGAAGTGACGTGCGAGGACGAGTTGTGGAATCCGATCTTCGTGACGGAATTCCCCGTCGAGGTCTCGCCGTTGTCGCGGCGTCACCAGCGTGACGGCGATCTCACCGAGCGCTTCGAGTCCTACGCGGTGGGTCGCGAACTCTCCAATGGTTTCAGTGAGCTGATCGATCCCGTCGATCAGCGTGCGCGTTTCGAGGAGCAAGCCCGCCTGGCGGCGGCCGGTGACGACGAGGCGATGCAGATCGACGAGGACTACATCAAGGCGCTCGAGTGGGGACTGCCGCCCACGGCCGGGCTCGGACTCGGGATGGACCGCCTGGCGATGCTGCTCGCCGACGAATCGAACATCCGAGAGATCATCGCGTTTCCGACCTTGAAGCCACTGCGCGACTAGTAGCTCGGCAGGTCCTCGAGCAGGGATTCGATCAGCGAGTTGAAGCCGTCGCGCAGGCCGGCGCTCGGCACGACCGAGAGCGCGCTGTGGGCCTGGTCGAGGAATCCCTGCGCGGCCGCGATCGTCTGGGCGACGCCGTTGGTGGCGACGACCAACTTGCGCGCGCGTTCGCGGTCCTCGTCATCGAGCACCTCGCCCAGGATCACGCGCAACTCGTCGCCGACGTGCGGGTCGCGCAGCGCGTAGAGCGTCGGCAGGTTGTAGATACCCTCGGCGAGGTCCTGGCCGGCCGGCTTGCCGAGCTGGTTGTCCGTCGCGATGACGTCGAGGATGTCGTCGCGAAGTTGGTAGACCATGCCGAAGCAGCGACCGAATTCGCTGAGACCCTCGGTCTGGACGCTGTCCAGACCGGCGGTGAGCGCCCCCACGCGACAACTCGACGCCATCAACGACGCGGTCTTTCCCTCGATGGCCTCGTAGTAGTCCGACTCGCTGCGCCCCACGGAGAAGGCGGTGCGTACCTCGGAGACCTGACCGCGCGTCAGCCACGCGAGCGTGCGCGCGAGTAGCCCCGCGACGTCGGTGCCGAGGTCCGCGGCGATGCCGGCCGATCGCGCCATGAGGAAGTCGCCCGCGACGATGGCGATCAGATTGCCGTAGCGCGCGTTGACGCTGTCGACGTTGCGGCGTACCTCCGCTTCGTCCATGACGTCGTCGTGGTAGAGCGAGGCGAGGTGCATCAGCTCGAGCGCCACGCCGCCGAGGAGGTCCTCCTCGGTCGCCGGACGCTCCCCGCTGGTGGCGGACGCGACGGCGAGCAGGGGGCGTAACCGCTTGCCGCCGGCGTAAATAAGATGGGTGGTCACCGAATCGAGGTAGGCGTCGCCGACGATGACCGACTCGGCGAGCAGTGTTTCGAGGCTCGAGAGGTCGGCCTCGACCGAGGGCAGCCGTAGTCGCTCGTGCGGATTCACGTCCCCACCATAGAGGAGCATTCTCCGTACTCTGAGGGGGTATGGACTGTTCGCCAGCCATCGCCGGTACACTGCTATTCATAAGCGCTTAAAGGATGAGATTTGTTCGAACGATTTACTGACCGGGCTCGTCGAGTACTTGTACTCGCTCAAGAGGAGGCGCGTGACCTCAACCACGCCTTCATCGGCACCGAGCACATTCTGCTGGGCCTGATCCGCGAGGGCGAGGGCGT
The DNA here is from genome assembly GCA_036745995.1 of Acidimicrobiales bacterium. GTDB lineage: Bacteria > Actinomycetota > Acidimicrobiia > Acidimicrobiales > RAAP-2 > RAAP-2. Next base: position 9,229 of record DAIOEY010000029.1, read on the forward strand.
GGCCGCCAAGGCGCTGGACGCCCTGGGGGTCACCTTTGACGTCGTACGCGAGAAGGTCGAAGAGGCCATCGGGGCCAACACGAATCCGTCGCCCGGATCACCCCCCTTCACGCCTCGCGCCAAGAAGGTCCTGGAGCTCTCGCTGCGCGAGGCCCTGCAACTCGGCCACTCCTACATCGGCACCGAGCACATGCTGCTCGGACTCGTGCGCGAGGGTGACGGCGTCGCCGCGCAGGTCCTGAGCGACCTCGGCGCGGACATGGCGCGCGTGCGCACCCAGGTCATTCAGATGATGTCGGGCCAGTCGGGCAAGGAGTCCGGCGCCGCGAGTCCCTCGGGTGGACCGAAGAGCGACCCCGACGCCGCGGGCGGCTCGGCCGTCCTCGACCAGTTCGGCCGCAACCTCACCCAGTTGGCGCGCGAGGGCAAACTCGACCCGCTCGTCGGGCGCGACAAGGAAGTCGAGCGCGTCATGCAGGTGCTCTCGCGTCGCACCAAGAACAACCCCGTCCTCATCGGCGAGCCCGGCGTCGGCAAGACCGCGATCGTCGAGGGCCTCGCCCAGAAGATCGTGGCCAACCAGGTACCGGTCACGCTCGCGGACAAGCAGCTCTACACCCTCGACCTCGGCGCGCTCGTCGCGGGTAGCCGCTACCGCGGTGACTTCGAGGAACGATTGAAGAAGGTCCTGAAGGAGATCCGCACGCGCGGGGACATCATCTTGTTCATCGACGAGATCCACACCTTGGTCGGCGCGGGCGCCGCCGAAGGCGCGATTGACGCGGCCTCCATCCTCAAGCCGATGTTGGCGCGCGGTGAACTCCAGACCGTCGGCGCGACCACGATTGACGAGTACCGAAAGCACATCGAGAAAGACGCCGCCCTCGAGCGACGCTTCCAGCCGGTGAAGGTCGAGCAGCCCTCGGTCGCCATGACGATCGAGATCCTGAAGGGTCTGCGCGAGGTCTACGAGGAGTTCCACGCGGTCAAGATCACCGACCAGGCGCTCATCGCCGCTGCCAATCTGGCCGACCGTTACATTTCGGACCGTTTCCTGCCCGACAAGGCGATCGACCTCATCGACGAGGCGGGCAGCCGTCTGCGCATCCGACGCATGGACGCGCCACCCGCCGCCAAGCGTTTTGACGAGGACATCGCCCGCGTGCGTGCCGACAAGGAGTCCGCCATGGACTCTGGCGCGATCGAGCAGGCCAAGGCCCTCGAAGAGCAGGAGCGCGACCTCATCGCGAAGAAGGACGCACTCGACGCGACGGTGAAGGCCTCCGGTGGCGCGACGTTCGACCTCGTGGACGAAGAGACCATCGCCGAAGTGCTGGCCGTGTGGACCGGCATTCCCGTCTACCGCCTCACCGAGGAGGAAACGTCGAAGTTGCTGCGCATGGAGGACGAACTCCACAAGCGCATCATTGGCCAGAACGAGGCGATCATCGCGCTCAGTCGGGCCATTCGGCGCACGCGCGCGGGTCTGAAGGACCCCAAGCGCCCGGGCGGGTCGTTCATCTTCCTCGGTCCCACGGGCGTGGGTAAGACCGAACTCGCCAAGACCTTGGCGGAGTTCCTCTTCGACGACGAAGACGCGTTGATCCAGCTCGACATGAGTGAGTACATGGAGAAGCACTCGGTGAGCCGACTCGTGGGTTCGCCCCCGGGCTACGTCGGTTACGACGAAGGCGGCCAGTTGACCGAAGCGGTGCGGCGCAAGCCCTTCTCCGTGGTGCTCTTCGACGAAGTCGAAAAGGCGCACCCCGACGTGTTCAACATTTTGCTGCAGATACTCGAGGACGGACGCCTGACCGATTCGCAGGGTCGCGCGGTGGACTTCAAGAACACGATCCTGATCATGACCTCGAACCTCGGCACGGCCGATCTGCGAAAGGCCGCCATCGGATTCCGCAAGGGATCGGACGTGGTGTCGCACGAACGGATGAAGGAGAGGGTCCACGATGCCCTCAAGGCGCACTTCCGTCCCGAGTTCTTGAACCGCATCGACGAGACCATCGTCTTTCACGAGTTGACCAAGGACGAGGTCATCTTGATCGCCGACCTCTTCATCACGAGGCTTCGTGACCAATTGGGCGTACAAGGCCTCGGACTCGAGTTGTCCGCCGGCGCACAGAACTTCCTCGCCGAGAAGGGGTACGACCCCGAGCTGGGTGCGCGCCCACTTCGACGCGCCATCCAGCAGTACGTCGAGGACGTGTTGAGCGAGAAGATCCTGTTCAAGGAGTTCCGTGCCGGACAGACGATCGTCATCGACGCCGCCGAGGGGACTGACGGGACGTTCTTGACCTTCGAAGGAGTCGAGGGCCTTCCGCCGTCGGTCGACTTCGAAGACCTCTCCACCAACGACTAGTCACACCGCCCTTCTAGGTTCACCTAGGTGAAGACCCACTCGGTGCACGTCTGTCGAGAATGTGGCACGACCTCGCCGCGTTGGGCCGGACGCTGCCCGGGGTGCGGTGAATGGAACACGCTCGACGAGGAGCGAACGTCAAACACGAGGAAACGCGCGACGCTCGTCGCGACGTCACTGCGCGACGTCGCCGAGGGCGCCAGCCCGACGATCTCGACCGGCGTGGGGGAGTTCGACCGCGTTCTCGGCGGTGGCGTCGTCGAGGGTTCCACGACGCTGCTGTTCGGAGAGCCGGGCGTCGGCAAGTCGACGTTGGCCCTCATGTCACTCCGTGCGTTGGCGTCGTCGGGTACGCCGGTGCTGCTCATCGCGGCCGAAGAGTCCACGTCCCAGGTGGCCCAACGGGCCCGACGACTGGGCGAGGTGCCGAGCGGCCTCGACGTCGCTGCGACGACCAGCGTCGCCGACGCCGAACAACTACTGCGCGAACGCCGACCGGTGCTGTGCGTGATCGACTCGATCTCGGCGATGAGCGACGACACGCTCGCGGGGGTCGCCGGATCGGTCACCCAGGTACGTCACGTCGCCGAGCGGCTCTGCACGGTCGCCAAGGCGACGGGCACCGCACTCGTGCTGGTCGGCCACGTCACGAAGGACGGCGAGCTCGCGGGTCCGCGAACGCTCGAGCACCTGGTTGACACCGTGGTGCGCATCGAGGGCGACCGCCAAGGATCGCTGCGACTCCTTCGCACGCTCAAACACCGCTTCGGACCAACGGGCGAGGTCGGCCTCTTGGAGATGGTTCACGAGGGTCTGCGTGACCTGCCCGACGCGGCCCTCGCGATGCGCGGACCGCAACTCGACGTGCCCGGTGTCGTCTTCACCGTGACCAATGACGGCACGCGTTCGCTCCTCGTCGAGATGCAGGCCCTCGTGGCGTCGAGTTCCGGCGCGCCTCGCCGCGTGGCCCACCAGGTCTCGTCCCAGCGACTGTCGTTGCTGCTCGCGGTGCTCGAGGCGCGCTGTGACGTCGACACGAGCGGGGTCGACGTGTTCGCCGCCACCGCGGGCGGTCTGCCGGCGAACGAACCAGGAGTCGACGTCGCGTTGGCGCTCGCCGTGGCGTCGGCGGCCCTGCACTTCGCGGTGCCGCGCACGCTCGCCGCCGTGGGTGAGGTCGGTCTCGCCGGGGAACTACGCGCGGTGTCGGGTCTCTCTCGAAGGGTCCGCGAGGCACAACGCCTGGGCGCGACGTCGGTGATCGTACCCGCGGACGGCGAGTTCGACGGGGTCGGCGCGATGACGGTGTACCGCTGTCGCTCGCTCGCGCAAGCCATCGAAGCCGCGCGAACGGACACAAAATGAGCGAAGTCTGGTAGAATAGTTAATCCCCCTTTCGCCCCGCTGGGCGGATTCCTTTTGAGGAGAACCTGGTTCATGACTGTTCGAAAGTACAAAAAAGGCGATCGTCTCGTCTACCCCCACCACGGCGCCTGCACCGTGGAGAAGATCGAGAAGATGACGGCCTTTGACGTGAAGCAGGACTACCTGAAACTGAAGGTCGCCTACACCGACTTGGTCCTGATGGTGCCGGTCGCCAACGCCGAATCAGTCGGACTGCGCGACGTCATCAACGACGAGGAGGTCGAAGAGGTCTTCGCGGTGCTGCGCAAGAAGGAAGCGCGCATGCCCACCAACTGGTCGCGTCGATTCAAGAACCACTCGGAGAAGCTCCGTTCGGGTGACATCTACCAAGTGGCCGAAGTCGTGCGCAACCTCTCGATCCGTGACAAGGACAAGGGCCTCTCGGCCGGCGAGAAGCGAATGCTGACTCGCGCCCGCCAGATCCTGGTCTCGGAGTTGACCTTTGCGCTCAACGTCGACACGGAAGCGGCTGAAGAAAAGCTCGCCTCGGTTCTTCCCTAGTCATGACCGTCGCGGCCGTCGTCGTGGCCGCCGGCCAGGGAGTTCGATTCGGTGGCCTGAAGCAGTTCGCCGTCGTCGAGAATGAATCGGTGAGTGCGCGTAGCGTCCGCAACGCGCGGTCGGTCGCCCCGTTCGTGGTCCTCGTAGTGCCCGCCGGGTACGCGGGCGACGGCGAAGGTGCCGACGTGGTCGTCACCGGCGGCTCGACCCGAGCGGCGTCGGTGCGCGCGGGTCTCGCCCACTGCCCTGACGCCGACGTGATCGTCGTTCACGACGCCGCGCGCCCACTGGCGTCGCCCGAGCTGTTCGCCGCGGTCGTCACGGCCGTTCGTGAAGGCGCCGACGGCGCCATTCCCGGGCTCGCGATCACCGACACGGTCAAGCGAGTGAGCACCGAGGACGCGTTGCGCGTGGTCCTCGGCACCGAGTCGCGCGAGAACCTCATCACCGTCCAGACGCCCCAGGCCTTTCGACGCGACGTACTGACCCGCGCCCACGCCCACGCCACGGACGCCACCGACGACGCCGCGCTGGTCGAGGCGGTCGGGGCCCGTGTCGTCGTCGTGCCCGGCGAGCGCGACAACATCAAGATCACCTCGATCGGCGACCTCGAGAGGGTCGCCCAGTTCCAGAGGAGTGGACAGTGAGAATCGGACAGGGCATCGACGTGCACCGCGTCAGTGACGACGCCGCCCGGGCGTTGGTGTTGGGTCTCGTGACGATTCCCGACGCCGCGGGGCTCGACGGTCACTCCGACGCCGACGTGGCCACGCACGCACTGTGCGACGCCCTCCTGGGCGCGGCGAACCTCGGCGACCTCGGGCGCCACTTCCCCGACACCGACGAGGCCACGGCCGGCGTCTCGTCGCGCGAACTGCTCGAGCGCACCGTGGTGCTGGTGCGCGCGGCGGGCTTTCGGATCACCTCGGCCGACCTCACGATCATCGCCGAGCGGCCGCGCCTTGCGCCGTATATGAACGCAATGTCAGAAGAGTTGACCAACGTGGTCGGCACGATCGTGTCGGTCAAGGCCACGACCGCCGAAGGTCTGGGCGCGCTCGGTCGCGTGGAGGGCATCGGCGCGATCGCCGTCGCACTCGTCGAGGAGACCTTGTGAGTCCGCGACCCGCACCCCGACGTGGCGCGCCGAAGGGCCGCCCCGGGCAACCGGGACGAACTGGTGGTGCGTCCGGCGGGCCCCGCCGCAGTCCAAGTCGCGAGAAGGAGGGGTTGGGTGGCGAGCAGGTGGAGGGCCGCCACGCCGTCCTGGAACTCCTGAAGGCCCGACGGCGTCAGATCCAGCGGATCTTCGTCGCCGACGCGCAGGACCCCTCGGACATTCTCGACGCCATTGAGCTCGAGGCTCAGCGCCAGCGTGTGCCCGTCCAGGTGGTGTCGATGGCCCGCCTCGACCGAGAGGCGCGCACCGAAGGACACCAGGGTGTCATGGCCATCGCGAGCCGTCTCCAGACCGTAGGGCTCGAGTCGCTCTTGCAGCACGATCGGCCGTTTCTGTTGGTGTGCGACGGCGTCACCGATCCACGCAATCTCGGCGCGATGCTGCGCAGCGCCGACGGGGCGGGCGTGACCGGCGTGATCGTTCCGCGTCACCGCGCGGCCCGAATCTCTCCCACCGTCACCAAGACCGCGGCGGGAGCGATCGAGTACCTGACCTTCTGCGACGTCGGCGGTATCCCGGCGGCCATCGACCAGCTCAACAAGGCGGGCGTGTTGACGGTCGGACTCGCCGGTGAGTCCAAGGATTCCATCTACGACCTCGACCTCGGATCGGTGCCGGTCGCGTTGATCGTCGGTGGGGAAGAGAAGGGCCTCGCGACGCTGACGAGAAAGCGCTGCGCCGCGATGGTGTCGATACCGCAGTTGGGCAAGATCAGTTCGCTGAACGCCGGCGTCGCTGTTTCCGTCGCGGCGTTCGAAGTGGCGCGCCAGCGCGACCTCAAGCGGTAATACCGCCCGCATCGCGACGACAACTCCACGTCTCGCTCGAGGCGCCGAGCGTTTCTCTTCTCGCGCTGAAGTTTCTTTACGGTGAACGAGGTTTTTATGTGATAACGATGAAGCGCAAGGGTGCAACAAGAAACATGTTGTTCTCATCGTGGACCAATCTCCAAGCTGAGGACGTGGCTTCGTACCCGCGGCAAGATCGTTACGACGGGCAACGAAGTTGTTCAACGTTCGCCTGAGTGCCCAGACGCGCCTCTCCTCAATTGGAAGGAATTTGATGCGTC
>DAIOEY010000030.1:0-14962 GCA_036745995.1 Acidimicrobiales bacterium
ACCCCCACCGCACCCCGTGATCTGCCCACCACCCTCGGCGCGCTGCGCGCCTCGAGCTACGTGCCGATGTCGGTGCGCGAGGAGATGCGCGCGAACCTGGAGCAGCGTCTCGCCGAAGGCCGTCCACTCACCTCGGCGGTGCTGGGCTACGAGGACTCGGTGCTGCCACAACTCGAGACGGCCCTGCTGGCCGGTCACGACATCATCCTGCTGGGCGAGCGTGGACAGGCGAAGACCCGCATGATCCGCGCGCTCGTGGAACTGCTCAACGAGTGGCTGCCCATCGTCGAAGGCTCCGAAGTGCGCGACGACCCCTTCGCTCCGATCTCGGCCTACGCGATCGACCTGGTCGGCGAAAAGGGCGACGACACGCCAATTTCCTGGGTACACCGCAGTCAGCGCTTCGCCGAGAAGCTCGCCTCGCCCGACACCTCGATGGCCGACCTCATCGGTGAGGTCGACCCCATCAAGGTCGCCGCCGGTCTCTTCCTCGACGATCCGCGCGCACTCTCCTACGGCCTCGTACCCAAGTCCAACCGCGGCATCTTCGCGATGAACGAGTTGCCCGACCTCGCCGAGCGGATCCAGGTGGGTCTGCTCAACGTGCTCGAAGAGCGCGACGTGCAGATCCGCGGCCACCTGGTCCGCCTGGAACTCGACGTCATGGTCGTCGCCACGGCGAACCCCGAGGACTACACCAATCGCGGACGACTCATCACGCCGCTGAAGGACCGCTTCGGATCGCAGATTCGAACGCACTACCCCTACGAGCTCACCACCGAGATCGCGATCGTCCACCAGGAGGCGAAGCTGCCCACGTCGCCCACGCCCATCGCGGTGCCCTGGTTCATCGACGACATCGTCGCGCGCGTCAGCCACGTCGCGCGCAAGAGCCACGTGATCAGTCAGAGTTCGGGTGTCTCGGTGCGCCTCTCGATCGCCAACTACGAGACCGTGGTCGCCAACGCACTGCGTCGGACGTTGCGCACCAAGGACGCGACGGTCGTGCCGCGCGTGAGCGACCTCGGCGCCATGGTGCAGTCAACCCAGGGCAAGATCGAGTTCGACACAATGGACGACAGCGATTCGGACCAGGTCATCGCGGCCCTCGTCGCGCTGTCGGTGCGCCAGTGCTTCAGTGAGCACGTACTGCTCGAAGAGGCGCCGGCGATCGTCGAGGCCTTCCAGGGCGAGGTGCTGGTGCACACCGGTGACGACCTGCCCGACCGCGACTACCTCGCCGTGCTCGCGGCGATGCCGGCCCTCGACGCGCCGGTTCGACGCGTCGCCGGACCGACGGCGAGTGACGGCGAACTGGCGGCCGCGGTCGAGTTCATCCTCGAGGGGCTGTACCTGACCAAGCGGCTCGCGAAGGACGCCGCCGGACCGCGCGCGCTCTACCGCTCGAGGAATCGGTAGTGCCGATTCGCTACGGGTACCGACGCTTCGGCGAAGGTGACGACTTCGACGACGTCGACGTCGACGAGATGCTGCGGTTGCTCGCCGACGACTACATGGAGAGCGGTGACCTCGAAGAGGCGATGGACCGGCTGCTGCGCGAGGGGATGACGACCGCCGACGGGAACCGTATCGAGGGTCTGCGCGAACTACTCGAGCGCACGCGTGCCAAACGTCGCGAGCTCGAACAGCAGGCCGATCCCGACGGCGAGATGCAGCGCTACCGCGACTGGCTCGACGAGATCGAGGCGACCGAAGCGGGCGAGCTCGACGAGCTGCTCGCTGAGGCCGAGGCGTCGAACGACGAACGGCGCAAGGAGGTCACGCGCGAACTCGTCGAACAGAAGTACCTCCAGCGCGACCTGATGAGCGATCGACTGCCCGAACGCCTCGCCAACTACGCCAACTACGAGTTCGTCTCCTCCCAGGCGCGCGAGCAGTTCGAACAGTTGATGGCCGAGCTCCAGAACGACGTGCTGAACACCTACTTCGAGCAGAGCAAGGAGTTCCTCGCCAAACCCGATCCCGAGGAGCTGGCCCGTACGCGCGACATGATGGACGCACTGTCGACGATGATCGAACAGGACCGCCGAGGCGAGCCGCTCGATCCGACGTTCGAGGACTTCATGGAGAAGTTTGGCGACTTCTTTCCCGGTGCGCAGAGCCTCGAGGACGTCGTGCGCGCCATGGCCGAGCGCGCCGCCGCCGCCGAGGCGATGTTCAACTCCCTCTCGGGCGAGCAGCAGAGCGAACTTCGCGCCATGTTCAACCAGATGATGCAGGACATGGATCTCAACTTCTCGCTCAACCGTCTGGTGGGCAACCTCCGTCAGGCGACCCCGGACATCGACTGGAGCCGCGCGCACCGGATGCGAGGTGGCGAGCCCTCGTCCTTCGCCGACGCGACCTCGGTCGCCGAGCAGATGGGCGAGCTTCGCGGCCTCGAGGAGTTCCTCGGGCGGGCCAACGCCGCCCAGGGTCTGCCCGAGGTCGACGTCGACGCCGTGCGCAGGAACCTCGGCGACGACGCGGCGCGCCACGTCGCGCGACTCCAGAAGGCGCTACACGACCTGAAGGACCAGGGATTCATCGACCGCAAGGGCAACCAGATGACGCTCAGTGCCAAGGGCGTGCGTCAGGTCGGCCAACAGGCGCTGAAGGACCTCTTCTCCCAGTTGCGCAACTCGCCCGCGCTCGGCGCGCACCGTGAGGCGACGGTCGCGCGCGGGGGAGACCGCGAGGAGACGTCCAAACCCTTCGAACCCGGTGAAGCGTTCGCCCTGCACCTTCCCAAGACCTTGCGCAACGCCATCTTCCGCCAGGGTCCGGGCACCCCGGTGCGACTCCACCCCGACGACTTCGAGGTCGAAGAGTACGAGGCGACCCGCCGTTCGTCGACCGTCTTCGCGATCGACCTGTCGCTCTCGATGGCGATGCGGTCCAACCTCGTGCCCGCGAAGAAGATGGTGCTGGCGCTCACCCAACTGATTCGCTCCAAGTTCCCACGCGACTTCGTGGCCGTGGTCGGCTTTGGCGAGACCGCCCAGGAGCTGCGCGTCGAGGACATACCGGCGCTCACCATCGACTACGCCTACGGGACCAACCTCCAGCACGCGCTGGCGCTCAGTCGTCACCTGATGCGCAACGAGCGCGGCCAGCGCCAGATCGTCGTCGTGACCGACGGCGAGCCGACCGCCCACCTGATGGATAACGGTGAGCCCTTCTTCTCCTGGCCTCCCGTGCACGAGACGCTGGAGCGGACCATGGCCGAGGTGCTGCGCTGTACGAAGGCGGGGATCAAGATCAACATGTTCGCCCTCGACATCGAGCGCAGCCAGTTTCCCTTCGTCGAACAGATCTCTCGTGTGAACGGGGGGCGAACGTTCTACACGTCGGTCGACGAGTTGGGGACGTACGCCCTCGATGATTTCGTCCGTAACCGTCGCGCTGGTTGAGCACACTGAAATCACGTTTCATGAGGGATTTCATAAATTCCATTTGCTTTTTCGCCAAATTCCCGCAACAATGACACCGTTGTAATTACAACGGTGGGGGACCGCCGACGGGGAGGAACGCAACATGGAGATTGGCGAACTGTTGAGCGGGATGGAAGACAGAGGTTGGCAGGCGCGGTCGAACTGCATGGGCGTGGACCCGGACCTCTTCTTTCCCGAGCGCGGCGCGTCGACTCGTGAGGCCAAAGAGGTCTGCCGAGGTTGCGTCGTACGCGAGGACTGCCTCGAGTACGCGCTCGAAAACGGCGAGAAGTTCGGTATTTGGGGCGGCATGAGCGAACGGGAGCGACGCCGCCTCCGCCGTGCCCGGGCTATCGAACGCCGTTCTCAGGCCAGTTAGGCCCCACAGCGCCAGTCGGGCCTCGATCGTGGCGTCCTCGCTCAGTCCCAATTCGTCCCACCGCGAGGGCTCCTCGGCCGCGAGCAGCGCCGCGGGGGCCAGACCAACCAGTTCGGCGCGCTCGATCACGCCGCCGTCGGGCACCAGGGCCCTCACCTGGTCATAGACCTGCGAGGGCGGCACCACCGCCGCGTCGAGCAGATTGCAGCTGACCTGCACGTCGTCGCCGACCTCGAAGGCCAGTGCGCGGACGTCACTCTGGCGCACGGCCGCCGCGATGGCTCTGGCTTGGTCCATCGTCACGTCGTGCAGCCAGAGATTCCACGCCACGAGGACCGGGCGACAACCGACCGCCACGGCGCCGCGGGCCGGCGCGGGCGTCGAGGGCCCGAGGTCGGGCTCGAGCGTGTCAAAGGCGTGACGGCGAACGTCGGGGAGTGAACGGACCGAGCCGTCGGCGAGCGGGCCGTAGAGAAAGACCGGGACCGAGAGGGTGTCCGCGAACCAGGCGGCGGTTTCGTCGCGCAGCGCACAGGCCTCCTCGGGACCGTTCGGAGCCAGCGCGACGAACGGCACGACGTCGACGATGCCGAATCGCGGATGGACACCGCTGTGGCGACGAAGATCGAGACGCTGGTAGGCGCTTTGCACCAGCGAGTGCACGTCGAGCAAGAGCGCCTCAGGTTCGTTGATGAGCGTGAAGACCGAACGGTTGTGGTGACGGTCGCGGTGGCGGTCACGAAGCGACGTGCCACCGGCTCGCGTGATCTGCTCGAGCAGCGGCAGGTCTCGCCCTTCGGAGATATTGATGACGCACTCGAACATCGTGCGACGTGACGGTGACTAGAAGTCGCTCGACGCCGAACGACGTCGACGGGTGCGCTGGAGGCGACGGCGCTCACGCTCGCTCTTGCCACCCCAGATGCCATGGTCGACGTGATTGTCGAGGGCGTAGACGAGGCACTGCTCGGCGACCGGGCAGGTCGCGCAGATCTTCTGGGCCTTGATGACACCAATGCCGTCGCGAGGAAAGAAGACACCCGCGGGGTACTCGCGACACTTCCCGTCTGCCATCCACTCGGTACTCATGCTTGCCCCCTAGCCCCTTCTTCCCTCAGCGTAGCCACACAACCTTAAAACAACCTGTGTGCGTCGTTGCATTCTGGTTACGCTTTCTCCCTGTCGCGGGGAGCTTCATAATTACAACGTGGAGGATACCCCGGGACGCCGGTATCGGCCGCAAAAGGTGGCTTCGTGAGCCGGTAGAATGGCTGTCCGTATCACCGAGGAACCCGAAGGAGCACCGTGAGTCAGGTCCCGACCACCGAATCGACCGAGGTCGTCGACCCAGTCGGTCACGTCCAAGTCATCTATCTAGGACCGGTCGCGCCCCACTGGGAGTGCCGGATGGTCTTTGGCGACGAGGAGCAGATCCAGTCCTTCGTGGACCGCATCGACGCCCGTTTGCGCTTCCTGCCCCCGCACGACCCCCAGTTCCGACGAAACCGCGAGCGCGTGAACCGCGACGCGGAGCGTGAGAACCTGCTCGTCGAGTGGAACCTCGGGTACGACGAAGAGTCCTAAGCGAGCGGTGAGTTCGTCACCCGCTGATACCACGCAGCGGGATCGCTGAGTTCGGTCGCGCTCGGCAGGCCGTCCACGCGCAGCAGAGCATCAAAGACGCTCAGCGAGTGCTGCGCCTCGAGCGTCGCCACGAACTCGTGCGCCGCGTCGTGGTGGGGACCCTGGGTCGCGATGCCGAACAGCGCCGCCGCCGCGTCCTCGCCGCGCGCGTCACTTCGTCGGTGACGCCGATAGGCCTCGACGAGCGCGGGCCGCGGGCCGAGGATCGCGGTCGTGATCTCGTGGGCCGCCGCGTCAAAGAACGCCAGCAGCACGCTGGTGGCCGCGTTGATGGCGCGCGTCGCGGCCGTCTCGTCGGGCATCTCGATGCCGTCGAGCAGCGACTCGGGGTTGCTCATGAGTGCCGAGAGGTCCTCGGGGTTGATCATCGACTGCAGACGGTCGAGCAGGTCGCCCTGGGCGGCGGCGGACTCGCGCACGCCGTCGAGCAAGAGAGCCCGCAGCGCGTCACCGGTTCCGGGCTGGGAGAGCACGAGCGACGCAACGAACTCCTGGGCGAGGGCGAACACGTACACCTCGTCGTGTTCGAGCGACCAGGCCTGCGCGAAGCTCGCGAGGTTGTTCACCACGAGCAGTCGTTCGTGATTCTCGCGCGGCAGCGGCAGCACGGCGAGCGACCAGGCGCGCTCGGAGAAGTGACCCGCGACCGAACCCATCTGGAACCCCGTGAAGAGGGGACCGAGGGTGGCGGCCATTTGGGCCATCATCTGGTTCTCGGACACGTCGACGTCGGTGCTCGGAGTCGGTTGGCTGTTGAACATCGGCTCGATGAGTGGCCGCCACTGGGCGAGGGCGGCGATCGTGAGTGACGAGCGGTTGACCGCGGTGACCACGGGGTCGCTCGCGACGCCAAAGAGCGCGTCGACGTGGCGACCCACGAGCGGCGAGAGCTCCTCGAGGCGCTGGCGTTCGATGGGTAGGGGGTTGGGGTCGCCGTCGTCGCCCCGGGCGATGTTCAGGGCGAGTTGGGTCGCGGTGTCGAACCAGGCGTTCGGCCCCTGTTGACCGAGAATGTTGAAGATGTCCTGGAACATGCCGCCGAAGGGGTTGTCACTCACCCCTCCAATCTAGAGGTCACAGGCGAGAATCACTTCGGCATGGTGGGTGGTCGCGTGGCGAAGGAAGGTGAGGCTCGCCGGTGAACCCGCGGGCGTCAGGTAGAGCACCGTGAGGAGCGTGTTCCAGGAATCGATGTCGTGTCCGTCGAGCCTGATCACGACGTCGCCGGGCTTCAGGTGGCCGGTGGAGGCGCCGCGGTGCGCGACCGACGACACCAGTGCCCCCCCGCCCTGGGCGTTCTTGCCCTTGATGCCGAGGCTCGAATGACAGCCGTCGCCCGTGGCGACGATGTTGGCCACCAGTGCCACGAACTGGGCGGAGAACCACTGATCGTTGGTCGAGAGCACGGCCACGACCTTTCCCGACTGATTGACGGCGATCGCGTCGGGGTACCCGTTGAGATTCCAGAACGACTGCGTCGCGAGGTAGCTGACGACGCCGTTGGCCTTGAGTTTGGGATCGCCGAGCGTCGTGTTCGCCCACGCGTAGTGCGGCGGACTCGTTGAATTGCGCACCACCGGCGCGACCGCGACCACCGACGTGCTCGCGGGCAGCGGGGCGAAGCTCGACGACGGCACCTTGATGGCGAGACGAACGATGGTGAAGCCGAGCGTCATGTCACGCCCGATCCAGGTGACGTGAAAGTTGAGGTGCCCAGGAATCGACCCGGTGATGAGCGCCTTGCGCGAAATGGGCGTCGTCGTGACCGCGAGATTGTGGGGCAGGGCCATCGCCGCGACGTTGCGCACGTGACCCGGGGTCGTGATGGTGAGCTCGACCGTGCGTTGCGCGGCGGCGCGCGCCACCTGGGGCAGGGCGTTGAGGGAGGTGACGATCTGGGCCGGCATGGCCTGATTGGGTGGAGGGGAGTTCTGAGTGGAGGCGAGACCGGCACCACCGATGAACAGCGCCGCGAGCATCACCGAGGCAATGGCGCGCGCGGTGCGCGAGCGAACCTGCTTACGCGTCGCGACCAGCGAGGTGAAACTCGGTAATTCACTGGGGTGCATCCACGTGCGCGACTCCGCTGGCGGGGGGCTCGCGTGACGTCGCCAAGGGAGCCATGCACTCGTTCTCGACACCCAACCCACGAAGGTCAAGGCTAGTAAGCAATCGAGGCGCAATACGCGTCGCTCTAACATCATTATTCATGGCAACCGATGTGGCACTCGACGTAGGGACGGGATCGACACGTCTGGCGACCGCGCAACAGGGCATCCTGTTCGACGAGCCGACGATCGTCGCGATTGACACGCGCACCGGTGACGTCGTCGAGCTCGGTTACGGCGCCCTGGACCTCGTCGCGCGCACGTCGCGTCACGTCGTGGCCTTTCGTCCACTCGCTCAGGGCGCGACGGTCGACTTCGACGTCACCGCGCGACTGCTGTCGGGCCTGTTCGAGCGCGGAGGGATCTCCAAGATCAGTCGGGTTCGCGTCGTGATGAGCGTGCCGTCACTCGCGACGTCGATCGAGCGGCGCGCGTTGCGCCAAGCCGCCATCCAGGCCGGCGCGCGAGAGGTGAGTCTGCTCGAAGCACCGCTCGCGGCGGCGATCGGTCTCGGTCTTCCCGTCCAGGACCCGGTAGGTTCCGCAGTCACTGTGCTCGGCGCCGGCGCGTCGGAAGCGGCACTCATCTCCCTCGGCGGCATCGTGACGAGCAGCACGCGCCGTCAAGGCGGCAGCGACCTCGACGCCGCCATCGCCGCGCTCTTGCGTCAACGTCACGGCGTCGTCGCGGCGCCCTCGACCGTTGAGCTGCTGAAGTTCAATCTCGCCTCGGCCCTCGGGCGTACGCGTGGTCTCTTCGAGACCATCCAGGCGCGCACCGTGGACAACGGTGAGCCGGTGCAAGTCGTGGTCGGAGCGGATCTCGTGAACGCGGCGCTCAACGACGTGCTCATCGCCACGGTGAAGATGGTGCAGGATTCACTCGCCGACGCCCCGCCGGACCTCTCCCAGGACGTCAGTGCCCGCGGACTCACCTTGGTGGGTGGTCACGCGCGCCTCAACGACCTCGCCGAGCTGATCGCCTCGAATACCGGGGTCGAGGTGAAGGTCGCCGACGAGCCGGACCTGGTCGTCATTCGTGGTTTGCAGCTCTGTCTCGACGAGATGTCGTCGCTCCACGCACTCTTTCGCGACGCCGACCTCTAGTCGACGTCGCCGCGATCGAGTTGATCGACCGCGGCACGAACCTGCCAGTCGCGGTCGTCGCGCGCCTTTTCGAGTGCCTCGTCGATGTCGGGACCCTCGAAGTTGGTGAGGGCGACGATCGCTCGACGACGCACCGCGGGCTTGTCGTCGAGCGCCGCGAGCACCGCCGCGCGTCCGCGATCGTCGCCAATGGCCCCGAGTGCCGCGACCGCGGACTCGCGACAACGTGCGTCGTCGTGCTCGCGCGCGATCCGTGACAGCGCGTCAACGGCGGGGACGTACAGGTGCTCGGCCAGTGCGAAGACGGCGCCGTCGACCACGAGGGGATCGGCGTCATCGAGGGCGTGCATCACGCTCGCGAAGATCCGGTCGTCGTTGAGGTCAACCCGGGCCCACAGATTGAGCGCCTCGCGACGCACGTCGAGATCGTCGTCGTCGAGCGCGGTGATCCAGTCGTCGACCGAGAGCAGCGACTGGCGAACGCCACCGCGCAGCGCCAGCACGCGGTGACGAGCGACGGGAGAGTCGAGGTTCGTTCGAATCAGCGACGCGACGTCCTCACCCTGTCCAAAGCCCGCGCGCAACAAGGCCTCTTCAGACGTCTCCGGTATCGTGGGTTCATCAGCGCGCACGAACCCATTCCACCACCTGCGCCCCCTCGGCGTCGATTGAAGGTGTTTCTGGTGACGGTCGGGATCATCTTGCTCGTGATCTTGGTGCTCCAGAACGTCCACACGAACGACTACTCGCTGACGCCGGGCGACGCGACGCCCGTCGCACCGCTCGTGAAGATCAAAGGACTCTCGACTAATCCGCACGCGGACAAGATCATGCTCGCCGACGTCTATCTCTCGTCGCTCAGCGCGTGGCAGTGGTTGACGGCCCACTTCCAGTCCCACGTCGAATTCGTGAACGCCAGTGAACTCGTCGAGCCCGGCATTCCCACCGACGAGCTCAACGCGCAGGGCTTCTTGGAGATGAGCGACTCCAAGCAGGCGGCTGAGGTCGCCGCGTTACGCGCACTCGGGTGGAAGTTGACGGCCGTCTCCTCGGGCGCGGTCGTGACCGGTGTCGTGGCGCCCTCGCCGGCGCGCAAGGCCGGACTGAGCGTCGCTGACCAAGTCGTGGGCGTCAACGACACGACCATCCGTTCGGCGTGTGGACTCATCGCGGCGATCCATCCGCTGAGAGCCGGCACCGTCGTTCATCTCAAGGTCGCCAAGGCCCACATCAACGCCAAGGGGATCATCACCTGGGGGTCGCCGCGCGTCCTCACCGTCACGACGGCCGCGGCACCGAGTGACCAGGGATCGTCCGGCTGCCCCGGCGTCAGTGGGCCGGACCGGTCGTGGCTCGGGATTGAGCCCGAAGACGGTGTCCGCTACGCCTTGCCCGGCAGCATCTCGATCAAGACGAGTTACATCGGAGGTCCTTCGGCCGGCCTCGCCATGACCCTCACGCTCATCAACAAGCTGAGTGCCGGCACGTTGACGGGCCACTGGGTGGTCGCGGCGACGGGAACGATTGACGCCAACGGCAACGTCGGTGACGTCGGTGGCGTCGCCGAGAAGACCGTCGCGGTCGAGCGCGCCGGGGCCCAGATCTTCTTCGTCCCGAAGGTGGAACTCCCCGTCGCTCTGGCCGCCGCCCAGTCGGGACTGCGGGTGATTGGTGTCAACACGCTGGGCCAGGCGCTGCGCGATCTGCACGCCCTGGGCGGCGACACGCCGATTGCCCTTACGACACCGCGTTAAGACATTCTTTGGCTGTGCCACGCCGTAGTCTTGAAGGAATGGACGAACGCCGAATCCTCTCCACCACGCGCCAATCGTCGACCGAGATAGCCCGAACCAACTTCACGACCATTCGAAAGGGTGGAATCGACCCCCAAGAAGTACGGCTGCACCTCGAGGCCGTGGCCCGTGAAGTGGCCCACATGGAGACCCGGATCCACGAACTGCAGTCCCAGCTCGCCGAGGCCCAGCGCCGCGCCGCGAATCCGACCTTCGACGAGGCGACCCTGGCGAGCGCGCTCGGAACCCAGAGCGCGGCGATACTGCGCATGGCGCACGAAGAGGCCGCTCGCGTCACCGCCGAAGCCCAGGAACGCAGCGCCCAGCTCTTCACCGAGAGCCAGCAGCGCAGCTCGAGTCACTTGATCGAAGCTCAGGAACGAGCCGCGCAGATCATCACCGAGGCCGAGAACACCGCGAACCAGATCGACCACGACGCCCGCCTCGCGGCGGAGCGTCTCATCGACTCGGGCAAGGTGAACGGCGAGGCACTCGTGGACCGCGCGCAAGAACAGGGTCGGGCCGTGGTCGAGCAGGCGAGCGAAGCGCGAAAGACCGTGCTCAACGATCTGGCCGTCAAGCGAAAGGCGCTGCATCTTCAGATCGACCAGTTGCGCGTCGCGCGCGACACGCTCGGCAGTTTCGTCTCCTCGCTCAGTGAGCAGGTGGAGACCATCCTGGCGGGCATCAACAACTCCGACGACGTGGCGCGCGCCGCCGCCCTCGACGCGTTGCGCCACGGACCGTCGATGCCCGAACCGACCGAAGAGGAACTGCTCGCCGGCACGCCCCTTCGATCGGTGCCCGACGCCGCGCTGACGCCGACACCCGATACCTCCGACGTCATCAAACCCAAGCCCCGCAAGGCCGCCAAGACCGCCGATCCGGCCGCCGCCGCGATGGAGGAGGACCCCTCGGGCACCGACGTCGTCAACGAAATCTTCGCCCGACTCCGCAAGGCCACGCTCGAAGAGCGCGGCGCCTCGGTTCCCGCGCCGCGCAAGACGCCCGCGGCGAAGCTCGAGACGCCCACCGGTGAACTGTTCCATCGTCGCGACGCCGCCCTCGAGGAGGCGCTCGCCGCGTTGACGCGCAAGGTCAAGCGCGCGCTCCAGGACGACCAGAACATCATGCTCGAACGTCTGCGCGACGTGAAGGGGATGATCACGGTCGAACTCGAGGACGAGCACGTCCAGCGTGCGCGGTACGCCGAAGCGGCCCACGACGCACTCGTCGACGCGTCGACGGCGGGCGTGCGCTTCGCCTACGAAGAGGCGGGCGCCAGTGGCGGCGCGGCCAGTCGTTCGGCGATCAACGAATGTTCCGCGGACCTCGCCGTGACGATCGTCCTGGCACTTCGCAAGAGGATCCTCGCTGACGGCAGCGGCGACGGTCACGAACGTGCGAACACCGCCTACAAGGAGTGGCGCGGCGCACGTGTCGAGCGGCTCTGCACCGACGCCGCACGCCGGGCCTTCCATCTCGGCGTCCTCGCCGCGTCCCAGGGTCGATCGGTTCGCTTCTACGCCGCGCCGAACGACGCGCCGTGTGACGCCTGTGCGCTCGACGCCCACGCGGGCGAGCGATTGGCCGGTCAGGCCTTTCCGAGTGGCACGGCGTACCCGCCGCTGCACGCCGGTTGCGCCTGCGCCGTCGTGCCCGTTTGAGAAACGTCCTAGGCTCGCAGCGTGCGTAGCCCTACCGATGTACCACCGCGTCCGCGCCGACTAGGTCGTCTTTCGCGACGTTTCTGGGTGAGCCTCGCGATCGCCGTGGTGCTGATCGGCTTTCTGTCGCTGCGCAGTCTGGCGGTGCTGTGGACCGATCAGATGTGGTTCTCGTCGGTCGGACTCTCGAGCGTGTTCTCCACCCTCTTTTGGGTGAAAGTCGGTCTGGGGCTCACCTTCGGAGCGGTCTTCTTCGCGCTGATGTGGGGCAATCTCCTGCTCACCGACCGATTCGGCGCGCGCGATCTCTCCTTCGAGCCCGAGGACGAGATCGTCCGTCGTTTTCAGAACGTTGTTCGACCCCACGCGCGAAGGATCTACGCCGTCATCGCGTTCGTCATGGCCATCGTCGCGGGACTCAACGCCACGGGTCAGTGGCAGAAGTACCTCCTCTTCGCCAACAGCCAGACGTTTCACGTCGCCGACCCCCTCTTTCACAAGGACATCGGTTTCTACATCTTCACCCTGCCCTTCTTCTCTTTTATCGTCACGTGGGTCTTGGTGTCGCTCTTCGTGGTGCTGCTGGCCTCGACGGGATTTCACTATCTGAACGGAGGGATCCGCGCGACGCGCGTGACACCCCGAGTCGATCCTCGGGTGAAGGCACACCTCTCGGTCATCGGCGCGGGTATCGCGCTGATGAAGGCGGCCGGCTACGTCATCGCCAAGTGGGAGCTGGTCAACTCGACCAACGGCTACGCCCAGGGTGCTGCCTACACGGACGTCCACGCCCGCATGCCCGCCCAGACGATCCTGTTCTACCTGTCCCTCGCGGCCGCGATCATCCTGCTCGCCAACGTGCGTTCACGCGGTTGGTCGCTGCCGGCGGTCGCGGTGGGACTGTGGATCTTCGTGGCACTCGTGATCGGTGTTCTCTATCCGACGATCCTGCAGACCGTCAAGGTCTCACCGGCGCAGGGATCGCTCGAAGGACCGTACATCCAAAGAAACATCATCGCGACGCGATCGGCGTTCGGTCTCGACGACGTTACCTATCATTCCTTTGCGGGTTCGCCGACGATCTCCAAGTCCCAGGTGAAGGCCGCGTCAGCGACGCTCAACAACATCCGCCTCTGGGACCCGGCCAAGTCGATCGCGTTGGCAACCGTGACGCGCCGACAGTCGATTCGCTCGTACTACACGTTCGCGACGCTCGCCGTCGACCGCTACTTCGTCAACGGCAAGCTCACGCCCGTGCTGATCGGCGCGCGCCAGTTGAACACCGCGAACCTGCCGTCGCCCAGCTGGGTCAATACGCATCTGCAGTACACCCACGGCATCGGTGCGGCCGTGCTCGCCGCCAACAGCGCCGATCCGACCGGCAATCCGAATTTCGTGGTCTCGAACGTTCCGCCGACGTCGGCGAGCGGCATGCCGGTGTTGACCCAGCCCGATATCTACTTCGGCATCAACGACCCCGGTTGGGTCGTCGCCAACACGAAGCAGTCTGAACTCGACTACCAGGTGAACTCGGGTCCGCGCGCCGGCCAACCCGTCGAGACGCACTACGCGAGCACCGGTGGCGTCGCGGTCGGCAGCTTCATCAGCCGCGCCGCTTTGGCGTTGCGCCTCGGCGACTTCAACTTCCTGATCTCAAACCAGATCACGCCCAAGAGTCGCGTGCTCTTCGTTCGCGACGTGCAGGCGATGGCCCAAAAGGCCGCGCCGTTCCTGTCCTTCAACTCCCAGCCCTACGCGGTGATCGCCAACGGCGAGGTGCAGTACGTGCTCGACGGCTTCACCACGTCGGACCAGTACCCCTACTCCGAGAATGCGTCGAACCTGAATATCAACACCGGCGGATTGCCGTCGAGTTTCAACTACGTGCGCAACTCGGTCAAGGTCGTCGTCAACGCCTACACCGGAGCGATGAAGTTCTACGCCGCTGACCCCAACGACCCGATCCTGAAGGCCTACCGCGCGGCGTTCCCGGCGATGTTCCTGCCCATGAGCGCCATGCCGCCCGAGATCCAGACGCACCTGCGCTACCCGACGGACCTCTTCTCGGTTCAGGCGGCGACGCTTGGTCGTTACCACATCACGTCGGCGACCGCGTTCTACACCGCTTCGGACAAATGGGAGATCTCGCCCTCGACCGGCGCGGGCACCCCCAGCCAGTCACTGGCCCAGACCCAAGTCACTGACTCGGCCGGCAACGTCACCTCCTCCTCGCTCTCGGCGATGAGTCCCGTCTTCCAGGTCGGATCATTGCCCCAAGCGAACAAGGAGCAGCTACTCGAGACGATCGCGTACGTGCCCGCCGGCAACTCCTCGACCGTGCAGGGCCTCACCGCGTTCATGGTGGCGACCAGCGATCCGAGCGACTACGGCCAACTGCACATCTACGAGACGCCTCGGGGATCGCTGGTCACGGGTCCGGTGCAATCGGACTCCGAGGCCCAACAAGACGCCGCCGTCAGTCGGACTATTTCGCTCCTCGACCAGCACGGCTCGAGCGTGTTGCTCGGGAACAATCTCATGGTGCCACTCGACCAGAGTGTGCTCTACATCCGACCGCTGTACGTGACGAGCACTTCAAACCCGCTGCCGCAGTTGCGCTACGTGATCGCGGTCTTCAATCAGGTCGTTTCGATCGAGCCGACACTCGCCGGTGCACTCTCTGGTGTGCTGGGCGCCAGCATCGGTGGTGGCGGAGGGTCCAGCACCGGTCCGAGCACCGGACCCACCAAGGGCGGTCAGACCGCGAGCTACTATCTCAAGCTCGCGGCCACTGACTACACCAACGCGCAGGCCGCCCTCCAAGCGGGCAA
>DAIOEY010000031.1:0-2596 GCA_036745995.1 Acidimicrobiales bacterium
TTGTTCTTCACCTTGCTGACCTTTTCCTTGGCTCCGCCCGCGCGACGGTCACTCTTGCCCTTGGCTTCGAGCTTCTTGTCACCGGTCACGATTCCCACCACTTCTTCGACTTGCCCCTTCACTCGCTGAGGTTTTCCCGCCACGGCGCACCGCCTTTCAAGGTCGCGGAAGAGATGCTTCCCCTCCGTCGATTCCATCCTGACCGCAACCTCGGGGACTATCTAGGGACCTATGGCTCTACTCGTCTCTACTGAGATCTTGTCGAGAATCGAATTCGGCGTGTGCGGTGTGGTGAATAGGGATCGTCACCTGCAGGGACACCGGACCAATTGGCCGCATCCAACGGATCTCTGTTCCGCACTCAATCGTTGCACCAATGCCGCGAACGTCGTGGTTGGAACTGTCGACGGTATCCTCAGGACCATCAATGCTCACCGTCCGATTCGCCATCGCCCCGGCGCCGTTCGTCGTGCGCCGCACGATTGGCGTTTCGTTGGCACCGCCGCCGTCGGCCTCGCCATCGCGGGGGCGTCGCTGTTGCTGTTCGCTGCGGACCCATTCGTCGCTGGGGGAGCGTCGACGAGTGCGGTGACGGCGAATTGGACGGTGTACCACGGCGACACGCTGGGTTCGGGTAACGCAACTTCACTGGCGTCCGTCACCACCGCCGCCCGGGCGTGGACGTCGGCGGCACTCAGTGGGAATCTCTACACCGAACCGCTCGTCTTCGACGGTGACGTCTACGTCGCGAGTGCCAACGACATGGTCTACGCGTTGTCATCGTTGAACGGCCGGATCGTGTGGTCCCGACACGTCGCGACGGCGGTACCAGCATCAGTGTTGCCGTGTGGCAACATCGCCCCCGACGTCGGCATCATCGGTACGCCCGTCATCGACCCCCAGCGCCGGGAGATCTTCGTCGTGGCCGACGAACTGGTGAATGGCCGACCACAGCACCGATTGATCGGGCTCAACGCGTCGACGGGGGCGCTGGAACGCAACCTGCGCGTCGATCCACCCGGCGCCGATCCATCGGCACTTCTGCAACGAACCGGACTGACCCTCGACCAGGGACACGTCGTGTTCGGGTTCGGCGGCAACTACGGCGACTGCGCCTCGTACCGGGGTCGGGTCGTTTCGGTGGGCGAGAGCGTTGGCGCACCCAGGTTCTACAGCGTTGATCAAAAGGCCCGAGAGAGCCAGGGGGCGATCTGGATGGGCGGGGCTGCGCCGGTGGTCGATCGGCACGGCAATATCTGGGTGAGCGTCGGCAACGGTTCGGTGAACGCGGCGGCCCAAGGATTCGACGACAGTGATTCGGTGCTCGAACTGTCGCCGTCGCTTCGACTTCAACAGTATTTTGCGCCCACGTCGTGGCCCCAGAACAACGCCAGCGATCTCGACATGTCCATGGCGCCGGCGCTGCTCTCGAACGGCCAGGTCGTGCTCTCGGGCAAGTCCCGCATCGTCTATCTGTTGAACGGTGCGCGCCTGGGCGGCATCGGAGGTGAGCAGGCGAGTCTCGCCAACGCGTGCACCGACGACATCGACGGAGGCAGCGCGGTCGCCGGTCGCGTCGTGTACTTGCCGTGTCTCAGTGGCACCGTCGCCATCCGCGTCGGATCGTCACCGGCCTCGATCAAGCTGCTCTGGAGCGCCAACGTCGCGAGTGGTCCTCCGATCGTCGCCGCCGGGATGGTCTGGACGGTCGGGAGCAACGGTGTGCTCTTCGGTCTCGATCCCGGTTCGGGCGTGGTGCGCCGACAGGTCAACCTCGGCCCGCAGGCCAATCATTTTCCGACCCCGAGTGTCGGCGCCGGACTACTCGTCGCCACGACGGCGAACCGGGTGGTGGCGTTTCACGCCTCGCCACGTGGTTAGGCGACCGGTTGATCACCCTTGGCGGCCGCCTGGTTGTCCTTGAACTTCTTGTGCTGGGCAAGGATGTGCTCGATCGACGCGCCTTCGACCGGTACGTCGGGGTGGTGGTGCTTGCAAAGGTGGTAGGGCGTGCCCTCTAAGGGATGGTGACCGATCCGCCAGCAGCCCTTCGTGTGACAGTTGACCTTGCGCGCTCCGGTGTACACGCCGACGCTGACCGCACCGATCAACGTCGCCTCACCGATGTCCGATCCGAATCCGGACCAGAAGCCGTAGAAGGGGCCGGACTCGTTCACGGTGCCCGTGTGCACCGCCAACCAGTGGCGCACGACATCAAAGTTGGCCACTATGAGTAGCACGCCGACGACGAGCGCCGCGCCGAGAATCCAAAAGACAAACCGCTTCACCTCGTTGGCCTCCAAGAGCTCGTGAGGTCTGGTCACCTCGGGATGGATGTTGCCAGATTGTAACGGGCAACCGGTGCCGGGCCCGTCTTTCGCCGCTATTCGGCGCGCAGCACGAGCGCCGTTGGCGTAAGCGAAGCGTTGCGTCCGGGCAGGACCGCGACCAGGTTGGCGAACAGCAGGGCGCCACATCCCGTCAGGACCACCGGCCAGAGCGGAACCGTCGGGTCGGGCACGGCGTAGATGCTGCGCGCGTACAGCGTCCACAGTTGGCGACCGATAACGATGCCGAGTGGTATCCCGAAGATGAT
>DAIOEY010000031.1:2696-6418 GCA_036745995.1 Acidimicrobiales bacterium
GCTGTTGACGTTGCGCCCGAACGTAAGCGAACGAGCTCGACGTTGGGACCGCCGCCGGGAAGATTGAAGATATTGCGTGCACTGGCCGGGATGAGCGAGTAGTCGAGGAGCGCTCCGACACCCAACTCGGTGTGTGGCTGGCCCCCGAACGATGGGAAGGTCGCGCTGCCCACGACGTGCAACACCGAGGGCTTGGAGTGACCACTCGACACGCGCACGGTGCTGCCGAGGCGGAGGTGCAGTTGGCGTAGCGTTGCCGGCCCCAGGACGACTTGATCGGCTGCGTTGAACCCGTGGCCGCTGAGCAGGGTTGGCGCGACCGACGGTTGCGGTGAAGCGCCCAGCACGGGCACCGCGTGTCCGTTGAGCTGGAGCTGGGCAAAGTACATCCCCGACCACGCCGTCACGTCGGGGTCGTTGCGCAGGGCTTTGGTGATGGCCTTTTCGGGAAGCACACCGACGCCGCCGGAGGAGTCGATCGCGATGGTCCAGTTCCATCCGTACAGCGCGGGACGCGATACCAAGGTGTTGAGACTCGAACCGATCGTCAACGTGGCGACGACGACGGTCACGGCGACGACGGCGCCGACGATTGCGGACCGCACGGGTGCTGCCTGACGTCCTCGACCCGGGACGAGGGCGAAGCGAATGCCGCACACCGCGGCCGCGGGCAATCTGGCCATGGTGGCGATTCGCACCGCGCTCGAAGGGTGATCCGACCGACGTTGGGCTCTTCGGGCCACTCGGTGGGGTGCCTGGCGGATCGAAATGGCGAGGGCGAACGATACGAGTACTACGACGAGTGCGAGGACACCTAGACCAATCACCGTCGGGTCAAACGCCAGACCGGGGGTCGGGTACACCGGGTGGATCGGACCGATCGGCATCAGCGGTGACAAGGCGTAGGCCACAACGCCGGCGAGTATCGAACCGGCGACGATCGCGAGGGCGATACCGATCATTCCGTCGGCTGTGGTCCCCGCTGGCCCGACGCCCAAGGCGCGCAACACGTCGCGCTCCTCTGCGCCGAGACGCAGTTGACGGCCGATGAGTTGGCAGGAAATCAAGAGTGCGACGAGCGCCACGATCAGTCCAAAAATGCCGAGTGCGACCGCGACCGGTCGGATGACTCGTTGGGCGGTCGCCTCGGACGTCGCCGCCGAGGGCCCAAGGACACGCGGAAGTCCGGGGGGCAAGACGCGAGCAATCTCGGACTCGATAAGCCCGACGTTCTTGCTGGCGCCCGATACCTGCACCCGTGAGATCGTCGGGTCGGAACAACATTGCAAGAGTGGACGGGTAAAAGCCGGTGTGGCGAAGATGGTAGGGCTGCGGTCGGTGTCGTCGATAATCAGGTTACTGCTGGTGGTGACGATCCCGACCACCTTCACAACTGTGTGAAAAGTCGGAGTGCACGTGCGACAGAAGTTCGTGGACTGGACGTCGCCTACGACGCCCAGCGGAAACGTTCCGCCAAGGTGGACACCGAGGAGTCGTGCCGCGTCGGCCGTCATCGCCACCTCGTAGCGCTTCGCTGGGTTGGGCAAGCGACCCGAAGTAACGATCAACCGGTCCATTGTGAAAAACACGCCGTCGATGCTGCTGTAGAGGGCAACGCCCGACGAGATCCCGCTGTTGACGGCGTGGCCGTTTGGCCCCACCTTGACGATCTCGTAGCCCGCCTCGCTCGCCACCTTCTTCACGTGCGGCAGCCGAGCGATCTTTGCGATAAGGCTCGGATCGTAGCCAGTGGGATCGGGATGAAAGAGGCCGGTCAGCACCACGAGGTCAGACGGATTGGTGCTCGCAAGAAGCTCGTGGAACGAGGACTCGGTGCGTCGAGCACCCGCTATCGAGGCCATGCCAAGACCGCCGATCAGACCAATGAGCAGCAGCACGCTCAGATAGCCGCCCCATCGCCGCGTGAACGTGGCCTGGAATCGGTACCAAGCAACGCGCATCAACTGCCTTCTCACGACGACGCTCACCTCCCTCGCTCTTGGTGAAGCTGTAGAAGGAGTATTGCTGACCCTGATCCTCAGGCCAAGGCGGTCAGCACTACTCGCGCTGGTGCTAGCACCACTAGCGCGAGCGACTGCCCGTTCGAAGTTGATCGTTTGTTTGCGCTCCGACGTCACCAACGCCAGGACTCAAAACGAACAAGAGAGTGGAGCACCAGAAGCAACGTCGCGGCCCCGCCGCTGTTCGCAGCATCGTCTCTCGATCTCCTAGGAAGGGATCGTGACGCCGTACCCACGGTGAACCTCAGTTCGTGCCACGGAGGTATCACTCAGCTCTCTCAGATTTACGCGTCGCTGATCGGTCAGGTAGTTCTCGTAGGACGCTTCGCTCAGGAAACGAATGACCTGGATCTCGAACGGCGCGTCGTCCTCGCCCTTCGTTCGCAGGCGATGCAGTAGTCGCCCTCCGTGGGACGCCAAGAACTCGAGTACCAGATCTTCGTAGGCGACGAGACGGTCGCTCGAACCCGGATACGCCCACAGCAGTACGACGAGGTTGACCTCCTCCTCGACGGGGACGGGCATGTTGGTTACCTCGGCGTTTCGCTTTCGCACGAGACCATCAACTCCTGCGGCAAGAGGTTGTGGGTCACGGGTCGTCCGCGACGACCGGGCGATCGAGCCATCCATGGTTCGGATCGTTTGACAGATTGGTAAGGGAGTAGCGCGTGTAGGACGTCAACTCGATTGACAGCGAGCTACACGCTCAATGATTTCATCGAGGGCAACGTGGACGTCGCGCTGTGCGTGATCATTCGCCGTTCCTGGATGGCGTATCGAACGAGGGCCACCAGGATGAGCACCACGCTGATGCCGAGGAAGATGGCCATGATCCCAAGAACCGAGCCGGTGCGATCGAGGGGCTGCCCATGTGATTTGAGTCCACCCACCGCTGCGACCACCGCAAAGAATCCGCCGACGACGGTCGAGCCGAGGACGCACTTGTTGATGCTTCGGAAGAGGCGCTTTTCGCGCTCTCGTTTCTCGCTATCTCTCGCCGCGGGCGTTTGATGCCGGGTCCGCGACGTTCTCTGAAGTTCCATCAGGCGATCTCTCCCCTTTTCGTCTTGGCTCCAGTCATCCAAATCAACCATTCCGCCGGCCGTCGTTCGTCAGATGGGTAAGAGGTTCACTCTAGTGAGCGATCGCCTTGGAGTCCAGAAGAACTCGGGCAGTGGGAAGGGACTGGTAACCCGCGCCACGCGGGTCGCCCGGAACTCAGGGACGGCACGCCAACCCGATGAGAAGTGGCGTGTCCGCACCACGCGGGTCGCGACCTAATTGCCGAGCTGTTGACCGACCATCGCCGCGACCTCTTCGGTGGGCACGGCGGGCGAGAATAGGTACCCTTGACCCAGTTCGCAGCCGAGTCGGAGCAGTCGAGAGAACTGGCCTTGGGTTTCGATGCCTTCGGCGAGCATGGTCATCTCGAGCTTCTGGCCCAGAGAGATGATCGTCGCGAGGAGCGTGTCATCGCGCTCACTCTCACGCGCAGGGCGAACGAACGACTGGTCGATCTTGATGATCCGCGGACTGAGTTCGGCCAGATAGGACAGCGACGAGAACCCGGTGCCAAAATCGTCCAGCGCGATACCGACGCCGAGCCGGTTGAGTTGGTTGATGACGATCATCGTCTCGTAGATGTCGTGGAGGGCCACGCTCTCGGTGATCTCAAGTATGAGGTGCTCCGAGGCGAGTCCG
>DAIOEY010000031.1:6518-7940 GCA_036745995.1 Acidimicrobiales bacterium
TCCCACCGCATCAGCGCCTCGAAACCAACGACCTCGTTCGTGTGCAGTTCGGCAATCGGCTGATAGTGCATCGAGATCTGGCCGGTGTGCAACGCACTGCGGAGCTCTTGGATGAGGGTGAATCGACTCACCGCCTGGTGATGCATCTCGGGAGTGAAGATGATGTGGCGACCTCGGCCGTGGTGTTTGGCCTCATAGAGGGCGGCGTCGACGTTCTGGATTATTTCGCTCGAGTCTGCGCTCGTGCGGTCCCAGACAACAATTCCGATGCTCGCGTGTTGTTCAATATTGAATCCGCCGACGGAGAAGGGCTCGCTGATTACTTCGAGAAGTCGCGCCGCCAATTCCTCCGCCTCGCCAACCGAGGTCAGTCCTTCGGCGAGGTACAAGAACTCGTCGCCTCCGAATCGACAGAGTGTGTCCGACACGCGCGTCGCCTGGCTGAGGCGGTGGGCAATGGCGGTCAGCAGTTGATCGCCGACGAAGTGCCCGTGCGTGTCGTTGACCCCCTTGAAGTCGTCCAGGTCAAGCAGGAGAACGGCACCCATCCCGCCGTGGCGCACGACTCGGGCGTGAGCGTGCGTGAGTCGATCCTCGAAAAGGAGGCGATTCGCGAGGCCGGTCAGTGGATCGTGGAGAGCTTGATGGGAGAGTTGGGCCGTGAGAGCCTTCTGCTCGGTGATATCGCGTTCGGAGAAGACGAAATAGAGGATCTGGCCGTCGGCGTCACGAGCCGGAGCTCGTGAGACCTCGACGTCGATGACCCGCCCGTCCCTGGTCAGGTAGCGCTTCTCGTAGCGCTCCTGGGGCGCTTCACCGGCGATCGCGCGGTAGTGGGTCTCCTCGGTGATGCCGACGTCCTCGGGAAGAGTGAAGATGGTCGAATCGCAACCGAGAAGCTCTTCCTTGGTGTAGCCGACCATGTCACAGAACGCGTCATTCACGGCGATGATCCGGTCGTCGACGTCAGCGAACGTCATTGGCGCCATGTTGCTCTCGAAGGCGACGCGAAAGCGCAACTCGACGTCGGCTCGAGCCAACTCGACGGCCCGTTGGTTGC
This sequence comes from Acidimicrobiales bacterium, assembly GCA_036745995.1. Taxonomy (GTDB): domain Bacteria; phylum Actinomycetota; class Acidimicrobiia; order Acidimicrobiales; family RAAP-2; genus RAAP-2. The sequence continues at coordinate 7,579 of DAIOEY010000031.1, forward strand.
TGTTGTCACGGATCGCCGCGAGTGCCCAGGTCTGATCATTGAGTGTCAAGGACGAGAGCGCGAAGTCGACCGAGAGTTCGGTGCCATCCTTGCGAAGGGCGAAGAGCTCCTGGTCGCTCCAGATGATCGGCGTGTCGGGGTTCTGCGAGTGTTCGGCGCGAGCGGTGTGTTCGAGATTGCGAAGTCGCGCAGGTACCAGCATCATGACGTTCTGGCTCACCAGTTCTTCACGCGTGTAGCCCGTCATGTGTGCCAAACGTTGGTTCACGTAGTGCATCACGCCGGCGTCGTCGAGCAAGGCAGTGCCGTCGGGTAGCGCTTCGAGGAGAGAATCCCACGACACGGGATGATTGTCCAGGTAG
>DAIOEY010000031.1:8040-13052 GCA_036745995.1 Acidimicrobiales bacterium
GTCTGATTGAACCCCGGCGCGACATTGACCATCCCAAAGACCTTGACGATCCGCTCGATTCGGTCGAGGCTGCCCAGTTCGGCGAGAAGCGTCGCCAGAATCGACGGTCCCGTCATTCGCGCGGCGCGTCGTGCCTCTTCGAGCGAAAGGTCGTCTCCGACCTTGCCACGAATGATGTCCGCGCCGTTGATTGGTCCGTGTCCGCCAACGTGGACCATGGTGCCAACTACGACACAACCGAGATAGTTTCCGGCCGGCGGGAAAACCGGCGGCAGTTCAATGCCCAATTGGACGAGTCGGTCTGCGATCACCAGACGAGACTATTTAATCAACGGTCCGTCGCGGTCGAGTTAATCAACGGTCGGTCGCGGTCGAGCGCCGCGAACGCGACACGGGCGCGAACGGTGCGGCTCACGAGCGCGTTCATCAACGCGAGGCGACGTTACGAGCTACTCCACCTCATCGACGACGTAGATGGTGGCCCGGGCGCAATCTTCTCGAAGCGTTCGTATCTTCTGGTATGAATCGCTGCGGTACCAGTCGAGGGCGGCTTGGCGCGAAGGAAATTCCAGGATCACGGTACGCCTCGACGGCGGTTCGCCTTCGAGTACCTCGGGATTGCCGCCACGTACGACGTAGCGGCCTCCCGCGCTGGCGATATTGGGAGCGGCTGCTTCCCTGTAGTCCTCGTATCGCTGCGGATCGAGTATTTCTCCTTCGTAGATGACGTACGCCTTCACGAGTTCCTCACGTCCACTCTCCGTTCATTCACTCTTCGTGCCACGTCACTCGAAGATAATGTCCAGAAATCAACGCTACGGCGTCGTCCAATTCGCCGAGGTAGTGACTCTTCGCTGGGTGTTCGCCGCTCGTTCACTTGGCGGCGGAGCCAGTTCGGACTCGGAACAGGGCTTCAAAAACCCGTGCTTCTCCCTAAATCGTCGATATAGTGTCATCAATTACGGGGGCGGGAGTTGGTTCCCTCGTCGGATCAGGAGGCAAGCATGAGTGACGTCTCAAACGGACCTGGTTGGTGGCAAGCTTCTGACGGAAAGTGGTATCCGCCCGAACAGCAACCGGGTTACCAGGCTTCGTCGCCGCCGCCCTCAGCGAGTTCGACGCATGGTTCTTCGGGAAGGGCGTCGAGCGGGCAATCGTTCAGTTTCGACATGAAGCGTTGGTCCCAAGCGGAACGGACGTCGGTCGTTGCCACGTTGGTACTCTTCATTTCCTTGTTTCTGCCGTGGTTCACGTACAACTACGGAATCGGTTCGGTTTCTGTCGACGGCCTCTGGCACGGCTGGATGTACCTCGTCTTCATTCTTTGCCTGGCGATCATCGTGTTCTACGTGGCGAAGGCGGGCTTCAGCGAGTCACCGATCAAACTGCCAATGCCCGAGGCGCGGCTCTTACTGATCGTCACGGGCATCAACGCGGTGTTGACGATCTTGGCGTTCGTCCTGAAGCCCGGTGGCATCGGCTTCAGTGGGATCGGCTGGGGATTTGGCTCCTTCATCGGTCTCATCGCCGCCCTCGTCGCTGCCGCACCGACTGCGGTACCCGCCTTCAAGGCGCGCCGTTCGTAACTAGAGACGTCCTCGACTGTTGAACCAAGGTCGAGACGCGTCTCACCGTGAAATCCACGCTTCGAGTTCGACCGCGCTCTCGCGCGTCGTACGAGAGCAACGTCGTGAGGGCGTCGCTTACGCTTGGTTCGCACGACGCGTTCAACCTCTCCGTCTCGACGGTGCAGTGGGCCGACGTGATTGACGTGCGCACGGGGGGAGAGCGTTGATGACCGAGACGGCGACTCGTCCACACGGCACCGATCAGGCGGTCGAGCATTTCGACGTGTTGATCGTCGGCGCGGGTATTTCGGGTCTCGGCGCGGCGCATCACTTGCGGGAGCAGCTCCCCGAGAAGAGCATCGTGATCCTGGAAGCCCAGCCGAGTTTTGGCGGCACGTGGCGGACGCATCGCTACCCCGGCACCCGATCGGACAGTGACCTCTATACCTACGGTTACCGCTTCAAACCGTGGACCGGCGCACCGATCGCGGCGAAGGACGAGATCGTCAAGTACCTCGCCGAGGTCATCGAGCACGATCAGCTCGATGACCACATCCGCTACGACCACACGATCACGTCGGCCAGCTGGTCGAGCGACGAACGGCGCTGGACGCTGAACGTCACCGATACCCAAGGGGGAGGGGAGCGGACGTTCTCGGCCACTTTTCTCTGGATGTGCCAGGGTTACTACCGTCACGCCCAGGGTCACACGCCGACGTGGCCAGGCATGGAAACCTTCGAGGGCCGCATCGTCCATCCCCAGACCTGGCCCGACGATCTCGACTACGCGGGCAAGCGTGTCGTGGTGATCGGGTCGGGCGCGACGGCGGCCACCCTGATTCCCGCCCTGGCGCCCGAGTGCGCGCACGTCACGATGCTGCAACGTTCGCCGACGTTCTTCTTCATCCGCACGAACGTCAATGAAGTCGCGGACATGCTGCGCGAACTCGACATCCCCGAAGAGTGGACCCACGAGATCGTGCGCCAGAAGATCCTGCTGGATTTTGGGGTCATCACGCAGTTGGCCCTTGACTTTCCCGAGCTCGCTCGCGAGGAGTTGTTGCGACCGATCCGAGAGATTCTCGGAGACGACTACGACGTCGAGAAGCACTTCAACCCGAAGTACCGCCCGTGGCAGCAACGCATCGCGATGGTGCCCGACGGCGATCTCTTCGAAGGCATCAAGTCCGGTCGCGCTTCGGTCGTGACCGACGAGATCGAGTCGTTCACCGCGTCGGGAATCCTGTTGAAGTCGGGCGAGACGCTCGAGGCGGACATCATCATCACCGCCACGGGATTCGACATGAACGTCCTGGGCGATATCGACTTCGCCATCGACGGCCTCGAGCTGGACTTTTCAACGACGATCACCTACCGCGGGATGATGTTCACCGGTGTTCCAAATCTCGTGGAGGTGTTCGGCTACTTCCGGGCCAGTTGGACCTTGCGCGTTGATTTGATCGGTGACTTCGTGTGTCGTCTGCTGGGTCACCTGGACGAAATCGGCGCAACGGTCGTGACGCCGCAACTTCGCGACGACGAGGCACGTATGACGCTCATCCCTTGGGTCGATCCCGAAAATTTCAATCCCGGTTACTTGTTGCGATTCCTGGACCACCTGCCCAAGCAAGGTGACCACGAGCCGTGGCGTCACGCGCAGGACTACCAGGTCGAGCGCGACGAGCTGCCGATCGCCGATCTCGATGACGGCGCTCTGCGCTACACCTGAGGGCAACGCGACGCGCCAATTGGCGACACTATTCTTTGAGCCCACGATGCTACGCTCACGGCGTCGTCAACACGAAAGAGGCCCAAGTGGCGTTCGCGCACAACGGTGACGTCGAGCTTTTCTATGAAACATTTGGCCGCACCACTGACCCAGCGATGCTGCTCGTGAACGGTCTTGGTTCGCAGTGCATCAGCTATCGAACCGAGTTCTGCCAGCGAATCGCCGACCTGGGTTACCTCGTCATTCGCTACGACAACCGCGACGTGGGTCTTTCCACCAAGTTCGATCACGTACGACCCGACGTCGGGGGAGTGCTGCGCGCACTGGCGGGTGGTCTCGGCGCTAGTGCGCCGTACCTGTTGGCCGACATGGCCGGCGACGCCGTCGCCGTGCTCGACGACCTCGGCATCGAGCGAGCCCACGTCGTCGGCGCGTCGATGGGCGGGATGATCGCCCAGACCATGGCCATCGAGTTCCCCGAACGCGTCGCGAGCTTGACGTCGATCATGTCGACGACCGGCGATCGCGACGTGGGTCAGCCGACGAGCGTCGCGCTGCAGGCCCTGTTGGCACGGCCGTCGACCGACCGTGCTTCGTACGTGGCGAGACAACTGGCCGGCGCGCGCGCGTGGGGCAGTCCGAACCTGTACGACGAGGCGCGACTCAGCGCCGCGGCGGACGAGGCCTTTGAGCGATCCTTCAGTCCAGCGGGATTCGCTCGCCAGTTCATCGCCATTCAGGCCTCGGGATCACGCACCAAGGCTCTGGGAGAGGTGCAGGTTCGAACGCTCGTCGTGCACGGTGACGCGGACACGCTGATCGATATCAGCGGGGGGCGCCGCACCGCCGCCGCCGTCCCGAAGGCCCGATTCGTCGAGATCAAGGGCATGGGTCACGACTACCCGCCCGAGCACTGGGAGCAGTTGATTGGACTCGTCCACGGGCACGCGAGCGGAACCTGAACTGCGTCGGCCACTTCGTTGACCCTAGAGTCGTCCCAGCGGGTTCGACGCCTCGTGGGCCTCGAGGTGACAGGCCTGGCAGAGGAGTTGGCAGTTCGTCACGTCGTCGTCACCGCCAGCGCTCAGCGGCTTCTTGTGGTGGAACTCCGTACCGGGGAGCTTGCAGGGCCCGTAGTGAGAACAGGTGTTGCGCGAGCATTCGCAGGTGCCACCGGCTCGTTGGCGTACCGCGGTCTGGACTGAATCTGGAAACGTCAAGGCGTGGTTACCTTTCTCGCTGGCTTCGTGGCGACCCTCGCTGTGCACTGATCGTATCGGCACACCGTCCGGTGGTGCGGAACCAGCCGAATCACTCGCCCGACGTTGTCCAAACGTCTCTCTCTCGTAGCCGAGGATCGTAGCGAGACGGTCCGCCACACGACTGGTGACGGAGGCGACTCGTGGCCATCGTCATTCGTTCGGCGACCACCATCGAACGACGTGGAACCTGAGACGGTACCTACGACCGGGGCGCACCGTACTGTTTGCACGCGGCCCGGGCGCTGACGCCGAGCGAGTCGCCGATCTGTCTCCAACTCGCGCCCATTGCCTTGGAGACACGGACGAACTCGACCATTTGCAGATGACGGATGTCGATCACGTTGTTCGACCGGGCCAGTGACTCAAGGACGCCGTTTCGCGACGCCACTTTCGAGACGATTTCGAGCGGAATGCCCCTGGTCTGGCTCACCGGCTGCGCATGCCCCATTCCAT
>DAIOEY010000031.1:13152-14640 GCA_036745995.1 Acidimicrobiales bacterium
GATTCTCACGAGAGTGTTGCTAATCTTCAGCGGTGACGTGGTGGCGCGATGCAGTCGTGTATCAGATCTACCCTCGGTCCTTTAACGACGCAAACGGTGACGGCATTGGCGATCTGAACGGCATCCGTCGGCGACTCCCGTACCTTTCCTGGCTGGGCATCGACGCGATCTGGCTGTCACCGGTCTTTCCGTCACCGATGCTCGACTTCGGCTACGACGTCGCGAACTACGTCGAGATCGATCCAGTCTTTGGCACGCTGCGCGATTTCGACGATCTCGTTAGCGAGGCCCACGATCTCGGTCTACGGGTGCTGCTCGATTGGATTCCGAATCACACGTCCAGCGACCATCCGTGGTTCGTCGACGCGCGCGCCTCTCGCGAAAGTGAACGACGCGACTGGTACGTCTGGCGCGACGCCGATCCCGACGGCTCCCTTCCCAACAACTGGATCCGTGCGTGGAGCGATGCGTCGGTGTGGACCTGGGACGACACCACCGGGCAGTACTACCTCCACTGCTTTCTTCCGAGTCAACCCGATCTCAACTGGGCGAATGTTGACGTACGCGCGGCCATGCACGCGACACTGCGGTTCTGGCTCGATCGGGGCGTCGACGGATTTCGAATGGACGTCGTGCACTTGATCGGCAAGGAACTGAACGCCGACGATCCCGAGGAGCTGCGCGCACTCAGTCACACGCCGCTCAACGACGTCGCGGTGACGCACGAGTACTTGCGCGAAATTCGAGCGGTCCTCGACGAGTACTCGGGCGACCGTCTCTCGGTGGGCGAGGTCTATCTCTTGGACCCCGAGCGTCTCGGCGCGTACTACGGCGACCAGGATGAACTCCACCTCTGCTTCAATTTCGCCTCGATGTTCACCGGTTGGCGCGCCGACGCGTGGCTCGAGCTCATCACGCGGACCGAGGACGCGTTGACGGCCGTCTCGGCGTGGCCCACGTGGGTACTGAGCAATCACGACAACGCGCGCGTGGCGACGCGACTGGGCGGTGACCAGGCCCGAGCCCGGGCGGCGCTGGTGCTCTTGCTGACCCTTCGCGGTACGCCGTTCCTGTACGCCGGCGAGGAACTCGGTCTCGAAGACGCGCTCATCGCCCCCGATCAGGTCGTCGACCCGGGCGGACGCGACGGGTGTCGAGCCCCGTTGCCGTGGACCCGAGCGTCCGACCATGGCTGGGCGGTCGAACCGTGGTTGCCGTTCGCCGTCGACGCCGCCGCGCGATCGGTCGAGTCGCAACGGTCCGACGAGCGTTCGACCCTGTACCTCACCAAGCGCCTGCTCGAGTTGCGCCACGACCGTGACGCGTTGCGAAAAGGAGAACTCGAGGCCCCGCACGTCGAGGGCGACCTGCTGGTGTTTGATCGCGTCGTCGACGCAGAGAGACTCCGCGTGGTCGTGAATTTCTCGAGGGTCGACTGTCCGTTCATCGTTGACGGCACGATCGTCCTCAGCAGCGCCGGCGAAGCCA
>DAIOEY010000032.1:0-14447 GCA_036745995.1 Acidimicrobiales bacterium
GGTGGTGGCGAAGTCGACCGGCGCGGCGTTGGACCACGTCTTGATGGTGACCGCGGGATCGTCGGGTGACCCGAAGAACATCGAGAGCAGCACCGTCAACACGCCGATCACGATGATCGCGATGGTGCCTTCCTTGATGATGTCGTAAGGGCTGTAGCCGCCCTTGTAGACCGGAGCGTCGACGTCGGGACGGAATTTCTTGTTACTCATTGGGCGACCTCCGCACTCTCTTCAAACGGTGGGACGACACCCTTGACGCGAACCATCAACACGTGCAGTCCGGTCAGCACCACGGCCGCGAGCGGCAGCAGGACGATGTGCCACATCAGCATCTGACCGAGGTCCAGCGGGTTGAAGAAGGCCCCGACGCCACCAGAGTTGATGCCGTCCTTGGCTTGGGTCGAGATCCACTGTGAGTCGAAGTTGGTCTGGGAGACGTAACCGGTGAAGCCCGCGCCGATGGAGGCGAGGAACGTCACGACGCCGGTCATCCAGGTGAGCGAACGCCCGCCCCGCCAGGCCGCCATGAAGAACTTGCCCCACAGGTGCACGACCATGCAGAAGAAGAACAACTCCACGCTCCACAGGTGCATCGAGTTGATGAAGTGCCCGTACTGCGAGCCGTGCCACCAGAACGGTCCGCGAAGCGCCAGGATGCAGCCGGTCGCGATGACCACGATGAGCGAGGACAGCGTCGCGACGCCGAACACGTAGATCCACGACGCGACGTAGGTCGGCTGGGTGTCGGGCAACAGCTTTTCGGGGGGAAGCTTTCCCGCGGCGCGCTTGCGCAGTCGTGTCGTCCACTGACGATCGATTTCGGTGGTGCTCACTTGTTCTCCTTCCGAGAGCTGCGGCCGGGGAACGGAAGGAACAGCGCGGTGAGGAATGTCAGCCCCATGAGAATGATGACGATCAGGTTCGATCGACTGATCAAGAACCAATGCCAGTGAACGTAATGTCCGAGGTTGTTGAGCGGAAAGATCGCCGCCCAGGACCAAAGCCAGCCCATAGTTATCCCCTATCTTCCAGATCTAAGGTTTCCAATAGTGTTGCATGGAGCGTCTGGGACCCACTAGGGCCAAAGGGCCTAACGTAAAGCCTTACGCCACCGCCCTTTTCGTCCCCGGCTCGCGGTCGTGGGCCGTTTGGCGCAGGTGGAACTGGGTGACCCCGATCGTGAGCGACACCGCCCCGGCGACGTGCAGCTCGACGAGCAGCGGGGGCAGATGCGTGAGGAACTGGGTCAGTCCGATACCGGCCTGGACGAGCGAGATGATCACCAGTCGTCGGATCCCGAGCTTCAGCGCTTCGGGTACACCGCTCCTCCACACCGCGAACAACAGTCCCGTCACCAGTCCGATGAACAAGACCGCCGCCACCGAGTGCACCCAGGTGGCGTCGGAGAGCGCGAACGGAAGGCGTTTCGCCCGCAATTGTCCCTGGGAGGAGCCGGCGTGGGGTCCCGAACCCGTCGTGATCGTCCCCGCGATCAAGAGGGCGCCGAACGGTATCCACAGCAGACGGGCGATGAGACGGAAGTGCGGGTCACGAACGTCGGCCCGCGCGCCGGGGCCGTAGACGTACTTCGAGCGGTGGTAGAGCACCGCGCCGACGACCACCATCGAGAGCGACAACAGCATGTGCAGCGAAACCAACCAGGGGTTCAACTTGCTGTAGACGACGAACGCGCCGAGCAACGCGTCGGCGACCACGCCCAGGATCAAGAGACCTGCCAGGAACACGAGGTCGCGCCGCCGGGGCTGGCGAGTCAGGGCCGCGAGGAACGTCACGGCACTCACGAGCACGAGCGCGATGGTGATGAATCGGTTCGTGTACTCGATAAAGGAGTGAATATGCATCGATCCGCTGATGCGGTCGTGAAAGCAGGTGGGCCAGTCGGGGCATCCGAGACCTGATCCGGTGAGGCGCACCGCGGCGCCCGACAGGACAATGATGATCATCGAGAGGAAGGACGCGAAGGCAAACCAGCGAAACACTGGGGCCGAGACGGTGCGGCGGGGCGAGGAGGTCACCCCCGCAGCCTAGGGAACGGCGGGGCTCGTAGAATGCCCGCTATGACAATCGCGGCTGCCGTTCCACGTTCCTCGACGGACGTCCTCAAGGGCTACGTCGCGCTTACCAAGCCGCGGATCATCGAGCTGTTGCTGGTCACGACCATTCCCACGATGGTGGTGGCGGCGAACGGCATTCCTGGGCTCTGGCTCATCGTCACCACGTTGATCGGCGGCACGTTGGCCGCCGGTGGCGCCAACGCCTACAACATGGTGATCGACCGTGACATCGACGCGGTGATGCAGCGTACGAAGAAGCGACCCTTGGTCACCGGCGTCATGACCCCTCGGGCGGCAACCATCTTCGCGTCGATGCTCGAGATCGTCGCCTTCGGCGTCCTCGCCATCTGGGTCAACCCGTTGTCGGCGTGGCTGGCCCTGTCGGCGACGGCGTTCTACGTCTTCGTCTACACGCTCTGGCTGAAACGTCGCAGTAAGCAGAACATCGTGATCGGCGGGGCTGCGGGCGCCGTGCCGGTACTCGTCGGCTGGGCGGCCGTCACCAACTCACTGACCTGGACGCCCGTGCTCTTGTTCCTCGTGATCTTCTTGTGGACTCCGCCGCACTTCTGGGCCCTGGCCGTTCGCTACCGCGACGACTACCAGGCGGCCAACGTGCCGATGATGCCCGTCGTGGCATCGCTGCGACGAACGACGTTGGAGATCCTGGTCTACTCGGTCATCTTGTGGGCGCTCACCGTCTTCATCGGTCCGGTCGCCCATCTGGGTTGGGTCTACGCCGTGTCGGCGACGGTGCTCGGCGGACTGTTCACCTTCTACGCCTTGCGTCTCTACCGTCACGCCGTCGCCGGCAAGGCCGACGTGGGTGAAGCGATGCGTCTCTTCCACTTCTCCATCACCTACCTCACGGCCCTGTTCGTCTTGATGGCGGTGGACGTTCTTGTCCGATACCACTAAGCCGCAGCGGGGACACCCGTCGCCCATGATGTTCGTCTCACTCGGCATCGGCACCGTGATCGCGATAGCCCTTATCGTCGTCGTTTCGATCCTCACCGGTGGCGCGACTCAAACGTCGAACGCTCTCGTGGGATCTACGGTCAAGGGCTTCGACGTGAGCGGACTCAACGGCGTGAAGCATCGCGCGCCCTGGGCGACCGGTCACGCGGGGGTGCTCATCTTCTTCGCCAGTTGGTGTGGACCGTGCCGCAGCGAGATGCCCAAAGTGGCCGCGTACTTGCGCAACCATGACCAGAGCCCCGTCGTCGTGATGGGTGTCGACGCCAACGACAAACTCTCCGCGGCGCAGGCGTTCGTTCGAAGGGACGGCGTTCGCTTCCCGGTGATCTTTGATCCCTCGGGCAACGTGACGACCGGCATCTTCCAATTCGGCCAGATCCCCGAGACGGTGTTCGTCACGGCACGGGGTGTGGTCACCAAGGTCTATTACGGCGCGATCCCGACCAAGCAGCTGATCAGTGGCATTAAGGAACTGAAGGCTGCGGCCTAGTCGAAGCGAAAGGTGCGCGCCGCGAGCAGCGGCGCCAGCACCGCCCACGCCGCGAGCGACGCCCAGTCCGCGCCCGTCGGCGCGAGTCCGAGTCCGAGTACGCGGTGCAGTCCCTCGGCCATCGCCCCCGACGGCAGCGCGATCGCGATTCGTTGGATGAACGAGGGAAGTGACGTTACCGGGATGACGATGCCCGAGAAGAGCAGCAGGACGAGGTAGAGACCGTTGCTCGCCGCGAGGTTCACCTCGGCGCGAAGCCATCCCGCGAGTGCCAAGCCGATGCCGGCGCACCCGGCCGAGCCGAGCACCAGGAGGCCGAGCACCTGTGCGCCACCACCCGCGCCGCCGTGGGGATGCCAACGAAGGGCCAGCGCGACCGCTCCAAGGATGGCGACCTGGATGACCTCGGTGACGAGAACGCCGGTCATCTTCGCTGCGATCAGGCGTCCTTGGCCGAGCGGCGTGACGTGGAGTCGTCGCAGTACACCGAACGTTCGCTCGAATCCGGTTGAGATCGACAGCGCCACCAATGAGGTCGACAACACGCAGAGGGCCAGTATGCCCGGCGCGACGAAATCGATCCGGTGCGCCGTCGGACTCGACGTGACCCGGGCGAGTGAGAAGAACACGAGCAACAAGACGGGTATGCCGACGGTGAGCAGCAGTGTCTCTCCGCGACGAATGGTCATGCGCACCTCGGCGCGCGTCTGCGCCCACCACGCGTTCACGGCTGAATCCGCGTTCGTTCTTGAGCAATGAGCTCGAAGTAGCGTTCTTCGAGCGACGCCCTGGTTCGCAGCGACAGCAGGTCGACGCCCGCCGAATTGAGAAAACTCGTGATCGTCGCGAGATTCTCAGGTGACGACATGGTCGCGCAGCGCAGGCGCGTCGGTCCATCGAGGATCACGTCGCAGCGCATCAGTGCACTCAGTTGGCGTGGGTCGACGGGAGCGGAGACGTCGACGATCATCTCGGGTTGGCCGGCCAGTTCGTCGAGCGTTCCCTGGATCACGACGTGGCCGCGGTCCATGATGACCAGCCGATCGGCGAGGCGTTCGGCCTCGTCGAGTTCGTGTGTGGTGATGAGCAGGGCGCAGCCTCGGTCACGCTCGGCGCGCACGATGTCGCGCACGACCTGACGACCTTCGGGATCGACGGCGGTCGTTGGCTCGTCGAGGATCAGAACCCGGGGTCGTCCGATCAGAGCGAGTGCCAGCAGGGTTCGCTGCTGCTCACCGCCGCTCAGTCGTCGCCAGGGTGTGCGCGAACATCGCTCGAGGTCGAGCAGCGCCAACAGCTCGCGTGCGTCACGGGGCGCTTCGTAGTACGTGGCGGTGAGTTGCAGTGCCTGGCGTGGCGTCATCGGGAACCACACACCGCCGCGCTGGAGGAGCGCCCCGGTGCGAACGACGACCTCACGGTGGCCACGGCGCGGGTCGAGCCCGTGGAGCCGGACGGTGCCCGAGGTGGGGCCGCGGAAGCCAAGCAGTGTCTCGACGACGGTCGTCTTGCCGGCTCCGTTGGGTCCGAGCAGCGTGACGACCTCACCGAAAGTGACGTTGAGGGACACGTCATCAACCGCACGGAGTTCGGCGAAGTCGACGCAAAGATGATTGACCTCGACGGCGTTACTCACGACCCTTGAACCTAGACGCTCGCCGCTCGCTCAAACGCACCTCGGTAGGCTGGCGGGCATGATTGATCTCGCCCAGCTTCGTCGTGAACCAGATGTCGTCAAGGCCGCCCTCGCGCGCCGCGGCGTCTCGACGTCGACGATGGACGAGATAATCGCCTTGGACGCCCAGCACCGGGTTCTTCTCCAGGAGGCCGAACGTCTTCGCGCCGAGGTGAAGGATCTCTCACGCCAGGTGGGCGAAGCCCGAAGAGTCAAGGACGCCGAGGTCGCCGACGCCCTCACGATTGAGAGCCGGGCGCTCGGCGGCAAGGAACGCGAGTCCTCTGAGGTCACCGAAGCCGTGGCGCGCCAGCTCCACGAACGGCTCTTGATGATTCCCAACGTCCCGGCGCCGGATGTGCCCGACGGTCTGGACGAAACCGACAACGTGGAGCTGCGTCGATGGTGGGTCGGCATGGACGAGGGGGTCGCCTTTCCCACGTACGCCGAGCACCAGCGCGTCCCGCATTGGGAGATCGGCACACAGCTGGGCATTCTCGACCTCGAAACGGGCGCCAAGATCGCCGGCTCGATGTTCCCGCTCTTCCGCGCCGGTGGCGCCCGACTGCTGCGCGCCCTCGGCTTCTTCGCCCTCGATCGCCACATGGCCGACTACGAGGAGATACGGCCGCCGAGTTTCGCGCTGACCGAGACGATGATGTCGACCGGGCACCTGCCCAAGTCGGCCGACGACATGTACGCGATCGAGCGCGACGACCTGTGGGCGATCCCGACTGCGGAGGTGCCGCTCACGTCGATGCACCGCGGCGAGATCCTCGACGAGGCGAAGCTTCCCATTCGCCTTACCGCCCAGACCGCCTGTTTTCGCCGCGAGGCGGGAGCAGCGGGACGTGACACCCGGGGCCTCTTGCGCGTGCACGAGTTCGACAAGGTCGAGCTCTTCGCCTACTGCACGCCCGATCAGGCCGACGCGGCGCACGCCGACATCTTGCGCCGCGCCGAGGCACTGCTGCAGTCGCTCGGACTCACCTACCGGGTGCTCAACCTGTGCTGTGGGGACCTCGGCACTTCCTCGGCGCGAACGCTCGATCTCGAGGTCTTCAGCCCCGGTGTCGATCGCTGGCTTGAGGTCTCCTCGGTGAGTTGGTTCCGCGATTTCCAGGCTCGCCGGGCCAACGTTCGCTATCGGACGTCGGACGGGTCGACAGCCCTCGTGCACACGGTGAACGGTTCCGCCCTTGCGTGGGCACGGATCTGGGCCGCGCTGGTGGAGACCTATCGTCAGCCCGACGGCTCGATTCTGCTGCCCGACGTGCTCGCCCCGTACCTCGGCGGCGAGACCAGGATTACTTCGAAGCCTTCGTGAGCTCGAAGCGGTACCCGACACCACGCACCGTGGTGATGTGCTCGGGCGCCTTGGGGTTGTCTTCGACGAGCGTGCGCAGACGCTTGATGTGCACGTCCAACGTCTTGGTGTCGCCGACGTAGTCGTTGCCCCACACGCGGTCGATCAGAACCTCCCGGGTGAGCACGCGGCCGGGGTTCTCCAGGAGCAGACGCAGCAGGGCGAACTCCTTCTTGCGCAGTTTGATCTCGTCGTCCTTGATGAAGCAGCGGCGGGCGTCGACGTCCATGCGGATGTCACCGCGCACGATTTGATCCTCGTCGCCGTGGTCGTGGTCGATGCTCTCGCGTCGTCGCAGTACGGCGCGGATGCGCGCGACGAGTTCGCGGAGTCGGTACGGCTTGGTCACGTAGTCATCAGCGCCGATCTCGAGCATCAGGACCATGTCGACCTCTTCGCCCTTCGCGCTCACGATGATGATCGGTACGTCGCTCGCCGCGCGTATCACCCGACAGACGTCGAGTCCAGAGACCTTGGGCAGCATGAGGTCAAGGAGCACGACGTCGAAATGCCCGGCGCCGAAGAGGTTGACCGCCTCTTGCCCGTCGCGTGCGACGGTGACGTCGAACCCCTCGCGATCAAGGCCGATCGAGAGCGCGTCGATGAATGACTCCTCGTCTTCGACGAGAAGGACACGAACGCGCGATTCCGAGGATTGCTTCTTGCCCATTATTGATTCATTGGCAGGTCGAGCGAGAACGTCGATCCCTCGCCTTCGCGTGAGTCCACGATGATGTTCCCTCCGTGATTGAAGGCCACGTGACGCACGATACTGAGGCCCAGTCCCGTGCCACCGGTTTCGCGCGCGCGACCCGGGTCGACCCGGTAGAAGCGCTCGAAGATCCGCTCGAGGTCCTTGGTGGGGATGCCCACACCCTGGTCCTTGATCGCGACACGGACGAAGGGTCCGACGACGTCGCCCTCATCGTTCGTCGTGGCGTCGACCCGTTCGATGGACACCGTGACGGTGCCACCCTCGGGGGAGTAGACCACCGCGTTCTCGAGCAACGCGTGCACCGCGGAGACCAGTTGCCGGCGGTCACCGACGATGACGAAGTTCGTATCGGGCTCTTTGAAATGCAGCGTCACCTGATGTTGCTCGGCAGCGGTGCGGATCCGCTCCATTGCGTCGGCGACGAAGAGGGTGACCGGGACGGGTTCACGCAGCGGTGAACCCTCGCCCTCGATCCTCGAGAGGTCGAGCAGGTCCTCGATGATGCGATTGACCCGGAAGGCTTCGGAGTTGATACGTCCGGCCAAACGTTGGGCGACGGCCGGATCGCGTTCGAACTGGAGGGTCTCGGCGAGCAGCCCCATCGCGCCCATGGGCGTCTTCAGTTCATGTGAGACGTTGGCGATGAAGTCGCGGCGAATGTCCTCGAGTCGCCGCCGCTCCGAGACGTCCTCGATGACGGCGAGGACGCCGAGTGGGCGGCGTCCGTCGTCGATGACCGACGCACGAATGGTGAGCGTTCGGCGAGGCGGTCCGTAGATGTCGATGGTCCGTTCGGCGACGCCGTTCGTCCATCCATCGGCGAGCACGTCCGTGACCGCCTGGGCCGCGATGGCATCACCGTATCGATTTGCCATCAGGGTCTCGGCCTGGGTGTTGCGAAAGATCACACTGCCGCCTTCGTCGCACAGGACGAGTCCGAGCGGAAGGGTGTCGAGTGAACGTCGGAGACGAACCGAGTCAGCGCTCGCTTCGCCGATCGCGGTCGTCGCGGCACCGGTGACCTCCTCGAGGTAGGCGAGCGACGTTTCGACCCGCCCGTCGTCGCCCTGGGGTTCGACGCCGAGCCGGGCGCCGAGTGCGGCGAGGCGTTGGGCGATGGCACGATGACCGCGACGACGATTGATCATGATGCCGACCAAGAGCCCGAAAATGAGGAAGCCAGCGGCCGAAAGATAGACGGCGAACGGGGGCCAGTGGGAGATCACGTTGTGGGCGAGAGCAATTGACACGCCTCCAGTCTCGCAGACGAAACCACCTGCGGCGACATAGCGACCGTTGCGTTGCCCCCACTCGAAAGTGAGCCCACGATGCTGTTTGCCAACGTCTCTCTCAACCCTTCAACCACCGCCCTTCCGGGCAGCGCCGCACTCCAGCAGATCGCCGACGGAATCGCCTCCTGGGCACTCATCGGCGCGCTGGTGTCGCTGTTGCTCGGCGCGGCCCTTTGGGCCGTGGGCAGTCATACCCAGAACATGCACCAGTCAATGGCCGGCCGCCGCGCAGTCGTGACGTCGCTCTTGGCTTCAGTGCTCATCGGTGCGGCGCCGACCTTGATCAACTTCTTCTTCAAGACCGGTCTCAGCGTCCACTGATGAGCAGTTGGCTCTGCACGTTCAATCCTCTCTGCTTCGCGGCGAGCACCGTGACGAAGGCCACGCTCAGTGGGATCTTCGATTCAATGACCAACTGGGTCCTCTCGAGCGTGCAGTGGCTCTTGAGTGCGGCGGGCCAGGTCCTGCTCTCGGCGAGCGAGCCGTCGACGGTCGTCCGTTCGGCGACGCAAGAGTTCAATGTCCTGCTGGCCCTGTCGCCGCTCCTCATGGTGCTCGGTCTGGCGGTCGCGACCTTGCAGGCACTGCGTCACGGCGATCCCTCGTCTCTCTGGCGCGTTTACTTCGGCGTGGCGCCCGCGTGCGTGTTGGCGCTCTTCCTCGCTCGACCGATGACGGCGCTGGTCTTGAGCGCGGTCAACCAATTGTCGACCAGCGCCGCGAGCACCGCGGTGCAGCACGAGTCGACGTTGGCCAGCGCCATGGCCAGTCTCAGTCCGTCGACGCCGGGCTTTGGACTCTTTCTCTTGGCGCTCGGAGTGGTCGTCGGTTGTTTCCTTCTGTGGTGTGAGTTGATCGTTCGGACGGTCGTCTTGACGTTGTTACTCGTCCTGGTCCCGATCATCGTGCCCTTGGCGGTGTTCCCGTCACTTCGCCGCCTCGGCTGGCGTCTCGCTGAGACCTTCCTGGCCGTCGCGTCGAGCAAGTTGCTGATCGTCATCGCCTTGGCCCTCGGGCTCGACGAACTCCAGGGTTCGTCGGCGACGCAGGTCATCACCGGCGTCGTGACGCTGCTCTTGGCCACGGCGTCGCCGTTTGTCCTGTTGCGGGTGATCCCCTTCGTCGAACAGTCGGCGATGCACAACGTCGAGGGACTTCGTCAACGTTTCACCCGCTCGGTGCAGAACGCTCCCTCGTCACCCCTCGGCTCGGCCGTGCGCTCGATCTTGCCCGACGCGCCGATGCCCGGTCCCCCCGAACGTCCCGCCGACTTGGGACTGGGGATGTGGGAGGGCGGTCCCGAATTCGAGCTGGCGCCGACGGGCGGTGAGCCGGTGGCGCCGCCGATCGGCGAGCCCCAGCACCGAGGAGGTCACGTGGCGTACTTCAAGGATGAGAACGGCCCGGTCGTAGGTTGGCACTTTGACGAGTGAACCACTGGGGCTGGGTGACGCCGACGCCGATTCGGCGTGGATCGGGATTCGCCGTCACCAGGCGGTGCTGGCCATCGTGGGCATCGGCGTCGTCGCGGACTGGCTCTTTCGCTCTCGAAGCCCATTCGCGCAACTGCTGTTCGGCGTGGCACTCCTCGTCTGCACGGTCCCGACGAAGGACGGGCAGACCATTGGGGAACACGTGGCCATCTCCTCGCGCTATCTCCTTCGCTCTCGATGGTCGACCACTGAACTTGTCGAAGACACCGAGGGTCTCGAGATTCAAGCGCGCGGTCGCGCCAGGTTCCGAGCCTTTCAACTCGATCACCGTGGACGTTTGGACCTGTCGGGTCGCGACGCCACCTTGGCGCATGGCCTGGCGGCACTCGTTGACGGCATTGGCGCGAGCGGACCGTCGCGCCACGTCGCGGTGCACGTGCAGTCTCTCGAAGCCGGCGCGGCAACGTTGCTGTCCATGCCGAACGGGTCGACGAAACCCGAGGGATGGTTCGCAAATTCGAAGTTGGCCTACGACGTCACCGCGATGACGCCCACCCGGCGCACCGTACTCCTCGAGCGCTGGAGGTACGTTCGCACGGCCGAAGGACTCGTCGCGGTACTGCGGATCCGTGATTTTTCCGCTACGCCCAACGGACGGGCGTTACTCGAGCGTCTCCAACTGTCCAACGGCCAGCTCACGCTCGCCCTGCACGCTGACGTCGTCGCCGGATCTCGTGCGAAGCACGTCGTCGAACGTGCGGTGCATCGATCGCGAAGTGACGGCGCCGCGTCGCTCGCCGCGGGCTTTCGTCGAACGGCGCGCGTCGAAGGGCACTTCGAGCGTCTGGCCCAACGCGAGGCGCTGGTGGCCAGTGGTCGCGCACTCTTGAGGATCGCGGTGTTCGCCACGGTACGGGGCAATAGCTACGATGAACTTCGAGCGAGTGTGGACGAGGTAGAGCGAGCGGCGCACGACTCGGGTCTGCGATGCGATCGAGGCGCAGGTCGTCAGACCGAGTGGTACTGCTTCCAATTGCCGGGCGGTCCGGGCTGGTGACCCGACCTTGGACTCACTGGGCGACGTCGAGCGATCTGCACGCACTGCGCCTACCGGCGCACGACGCCGGGACCGGACTGAGCGGTCGATCGCTCGGTGTCGCGTCGCGCGGGAACGCGTTCATCTTCGACCCCTTTGACGCCTACGCCGCGGGCGTGGTGTCGAATCCCAACATGATCGTGGCCGGATCGATCGGCGCGGGTAAGAGCACGATCGTCAAGATGCTGCTCGATCGGGCGTTGACGCGCGGTCGTCGTGCCGTCGTGATCGATCCCAAGGGCGAGTACGGCGAACTCGCCGCGTCGTACGGTGTGCGCTCGGTGTCACTCGGACGTGACGGCTGGTGCAGCCCGTTCGGCGACGATGACCGTCAAGGTCGCGAACTGCTGCGTGCTCTGATCGCCAGCGCGCAGGGTGAGCCGCTTTCCAACGAGCAGCACTTTGTCCTCGGTGAACTGTGGCAGCGGCTGGCGTCACCTCGTCCGCGAAGGATTCTTTGTGCGCTCCTGGACCAGGTGCGTGGGCAACTCTCCACCGAACTACCCTCGACACGGCGCTCGCTGGCCCTGACGCTGCATCGCTTCGTGCACGGCGATCTCGCGGGGCTCTTTGACGGTGAGAACGATCCGCTCGTCTTCGACGGCGCGTTGACGGTCGTGGATCTCTCGGCCCAGTGGTCGACGAGCACACTTTCGGTCGCGGCGTTGAGTGCCGTCGCCGCCGCGCAACACTTGGTTTCCAGTGGCGCCGTTCAGGGCTATCTGGTTCTCGACGAGGCGTGGGCTCTCCTCTCGGATCCGCACGCGTTGCGTTGGCTGCAGGGATCATGGAAACTTGCTCGCGCCAGGGGACTGAGCCACGTTCTGGTACTGCACCGATGGAGTGACGTCAGCGCCGCAGGCGACGCCGGCACCGCGCACCGCGAACGCGCTCGCGGACTGCTACGCGAGTGCGAGACGTCGTGGCTCTTCCGTCAGCCTCCCGACGAGGCGCGCGAGATGGCCCTCGCCCTCGCCCTGCATCCACGAGAGGAGCGCTACCTGAGTGGCCTGTCCAAGGGGACGGTTCTCGTGCGCTACGGCGTCCACCGGTCAGTCGTGCGCGTCACGCCCGACGCCCGCGATGGTCAGTTCATTGATACCGACGCGGCCATGCGACCGGCGGAGTCGTAGTGGCGCGCAGTGATCGTCCCGCTCTCGGTCGCCGGGTGTGGAACGGTGTGGCGTACGGGCCAACGGTGCTCCTCGGCGAGCGAAGCTCCCTGTTGATCGTCGGTCCCACCCAGGTGGGTAAGACGTCGTCGCTGGTCGTGCCGTCACTGCTCAACTGGACCGGCGCGCTCGTCGTCACGAGCGTGAAGCGCGACGTGGTCGAGATGACGAAACGCTGGCGAGCGTCACTCGGAACGGTACAGGTGCTCGATCCCGGTCGCGACGACGGCTTGACCTGGAATCCGCTCGAGGGCGTGCACTCGCTTCGTCACGCGCTCCGCGTCGCTCGTGACCTGACGGTTTCGTCGTCGCGACACGGTGACACGGACTTTTGGAACTCTCTCGCGACCAAACTCGTGGCCGCCCTCTTCGTCACGGCGCAGGAGCGTGGGCGCAGCATCTTCGACGTCGCGGCCGTCATCGAATCGCGGGACTTCGCCTCGTGGCTCGTCGCGTCAATGAGTGGCGACGCGCGTGAGCTCCTGCGTACGTTTCTCGAACACGAGCCCAAGACCCTCGACGGTGTCGTCACCACTGCCGAGACGATGGTGCTGCCCTGGCGGTTCCGCCAGCCGCTGGCGCAGGTTCGATCGGTGGTCGGGGCCGCCAACACGCTGTACCTCTGCAGTCCTCGCGGCGAGCAACGCCACTACGAACCTCTCTTTCGCGGCGCCCTGCACATGATCCTCGAGGAACAACAACGCCTCGTCGACGAAGGTCGCCAGTGCCGTCTCTTGCTCGTCCTCGACGAGGCGGCATCGGTCGCTCCGTTGGACGACCTCGATCAACTGGCCGCGACTCTCTGCGGCCTCGACGTGACGCTGGTCACCGTCTTGCAGGATTTCGCCCAGCTGGCGGCGCGCTGGGGGCCCGGCGCCGCGTCGATCGTGAACAATCACACGACGAGGGTCGTGATGGGCGGACTCGCCGATCCCAGCGTGCGATCGTATCTGCCCGAACTGGTCGACGAGAAGCGGGAGGGTCGCTCGCTGCCTCTCCGTCAACGGCCCGCGGGTACGGCGCTCGTCGTCGCTGGCTCCCGGCCGGTCCTCGCGCTGCGGGTGCGACCATGGTGGCGCAGTCGCCGCCTGCGACGTCGCGTCGGGCATCAGTCCTAACTACGATTTCCAGATGGCGCCGTTTCATAACTCGAGGTTGGTCCAGGTTCTGGCCATCGACATCGGCGCGACCAGCATCAAGTTCTGCCACGTCGACGACCACGGGACCCTGCTCGAAGTGCCCCGTCGGCGTCCGACGCCCTATCCCTGTACTCCCGATCGCCTCGTTGCCCTGCTCAGTGAACGGATCGGGACGAGCAAGTGCCCGCGCGTGGGCGTGGGGTTCCCCGGAAAGTTCGCCGACGGTCACGTCATTCGTCCGGGCAATCTCTCGCGCCCGGGTGGCATCACCACCGACGTCGACCCCGTCATTGATCACCAGTGGCGACACTTCGCGCTTCAAGACGCGCTCTGCAAGTCAACGGGACGCGACGTGCGCGTGGTCAATGACGCCACCCTCGCCGCGCTGGGGTGTTGCGACGGACACGGCATTGAACTCGTGTTGACGCTCGGCACCGGCCTCGGCTTGGCGGTCGAGCACGACGGCGTCTTGCAGAAGGCGCGCGACGTCGGAGCCGCGACGTTTATTCAGGGACGCACCTACGACCAGTTGCTCGGCGAGCGTGCGCGTTCTGAGGATCCGGCGGAGTGGCACGTGCTGCTCGAACAGGCCATCAACGGATTCGCCAAGGAATTCGACGCCGTCGTCGTTCACTTGGCTGGTGGCAACGCGCGAAGGGTCGCACCCGATTCGTTCACGACCTTGATCTGCCCCGTGGTCATTCACGGCAACGAGGCGCCGCTGCACGGAGCGGCGAAACTCTTCTACGGCTGAGCGAGATCGACGGCACAGGCGGCGAGCACACCGGCAACCGATCGGCACGCCGCGTCGTCGACGGCGAAGTCGGGACTGTGGTGCATGCCGCTCGTCCCGTCCGCGAGCGCTCCGCCAATGAACATGTAGCAGCCCGGGACGCGATTGAGGAACTCGGACATGTCGTCGCTGGGCGTCATCGGGGGGACGGTGAGCACGTTCGAAGCGCCGACGACGGTGCCGGCGGCGGTCATCACACGTTGTGCGACGTCGGCGTCGTTGC
>DAIOEY010000033.1:0-4530 GCA_036745995.1 Acidimicrobiales bacterium
CCGCACGACCGCGGCGGTGACCCGGGAGCGTGCCCTCGGCGTCACCGTGGCCCGAGAGGATCTGGGCCTCCATCCCGAGCACGTCGAGCGCCAGCTCCATCGTGCTGCGGTGCGCCTCGGACCAGAACATCTTGTTGCACGCGCCCAGCAGCGCGGCGTCGTGCGTGTTGTTGAGCGAGTCGGTGAGCGAACGGTAGCCGTTGATCTGCATGATCTTCACCTGTTGCCAGGATTTGACGAGTGCGTCACGCACCCGCTGGTCGGAGCTCTTGTTACGTCGTTTCGCCTCTCTGACGATGAACTCCCACTCCTTGAGGAAGCGGCGGTAGCCGGTCGTCGAGGAAGAACCGCGTTCGAAGCCGAGGGTCGTCATCGCGACCTTCCAACCATTGTTCACGCCACCGATCACGTTGTCCTTCGGGCAGCGGACGTTCGTGAAGAAGACCTCGTTGAACTCGGCCGAGCCGTCCACCTGCGTGATCGGTCGCACGTCGACGCCGTCCTGGTGCATCGGCACCAGCAGGTAGCTGATGCCCGCGTGCTGGGGTGCGTCGGGGTCGGTGCGTACGAGCAGGAACGCGAAGTCGGCGTGCTGGGCCTGCGTCGTCCAGACCTTTTGCCCGTTGATGATCCACTCGTCGCCGTCGAGAACGGCGTTCGTCTTCAAGCTCGCGAGGTCCGAGCCCGAGTCGGGTTCGGAGAATCCCTGGCACCACGTGATCTTGCCCTGCAGGATGCCGGGGATGAACTCCTTCTTCTGCTCCTCGGTGCCCCATTGCAGGATCGTGGGGCCGACCAGCGTGTCGCCGAAGAAGTCCGCGCGCATCGGCGCGCCGGCGTTGGCGAACTCCTCGTTGAGTACGACCAACTGCAAGAGCGAGAGGCCCTTGCCGCCGTACTCGACGGGCCAGCCCGCGCAGATCCATCCGCCGGAGAAGAGCGTGCCGGTCCAGGACTGGTTGAACTCCTTGCGCGCCTCGTCGGTCATAGCGAAGTCGGACGAGAACCAGCCCTTGGGGAGGTTCTCCTCGAGCCAGGCGCGCACTTCGCCGCGGAACGCCTCGGCCTCTTCGGGGTACGTGAGATCCATAGATGGCAGCGTAGCCAAGGCGCGCGAAGTGCTCCCGCCATTTGTGCCGCCCGGGGAATTGGGCGAGAATAGAGGACTTCGCCGAATCCGAAAGTTGGCCCGTGCAGCACTCAATTCGCCAGTCCATCGATGACATGAAGGCGTCCTGGGCGCGATCCAAGACCATCACGACACCGGCCCACGTTCCCGCGAGGCCGGCCGAGCCGGGCAAGTACCGCGTGGCGTTCCTCGTCTATCGCGGCAATCCGCGCTGCGGTGGCCAAGGGGTCTACACGCGCCACCTGACGCGCGAACTGGTGCGTCTCGGTCACAGCGTCGAGGTCTTCTCCGGACCACCCTGGCCCGAACTCGACGAGGGCGTGGGTTTCACCGCCGTGCGCGGTCTCGACCTCTATCGCGACCCGGACCCCTTCCGCATCCCGGCCCCCTCGGAGTTCACGTCGCTCGCCGACGTCGCCGAGTTCGCCGTCATGATGAGTGGGGGCTTCGGCGAGCCCCTCGCGTACTCGATGCGCATCGCCAAGATCCTGAAGCGCCGCCGCGGTGACTTCGACATCATCCACGACGACCAGTGCATCGGGCCGGGCATGTTGCGCCTGCAACGCGACGGATGGCCCATCCTCGAGACGCTGCACCACCCCATCACGGTGGACCGGTCCATCGCGCTCGACCACGCCGAGACGGCGTGGAAGCGCTACACGACGCGTCGCTGGTTCGGTTTCCTGCGCATGCAGGTGCGCGTGCTCAAGCAGCTGCCCGCCGTGTTGACCGTGTCGCACAACTCCAAGATCGACATCAACGCGCAGATGGGCGTCGCACTCGATCGACTCACCGTCGTGCCCGTCGGTGTCGACCACAACGTCTTCAAGCCGTACGACGACGTCGTGAAGAAGAAGGGTCGCCTGATGGTGACCTCGAGCAGCGACGTGCCGATGAAGGGCCTCGTACCGCTCCTCGAGGCGATCGCCAAGTTGCGCGTCGAGCGCGACATCGACCTGATCGTCATCGGCCAACCCCGGCCCAAGGGCCGGGTCGCCAACGCGCTCGAGCGCTTGGGTCTCACCGACATCGTCACCACCATCTCGGGCGTGAGCGACGAGGAGCTCGCCCGTCTCTACGGTGAGGCCGAGGTCGCCATCGTGCCCAGTCTCTACGAGGGTTTCTCACTGCCGGCGATCGAGGCGATGAGCTGCGGCGTACCCGTCGTCGCGACGACCGGGGGCGCACTGCCCGAAGTCGTGGGCGTGAGCGGCGAGACGGGCCTGCTCGTCGAGCCGAACAACCCCGAAGCGCTCATCAGTGCCATCGCGCGGTTGCTCGACGACGAAGCGTTGCGCGCGCGCCTCGGCGCCAACGGGCGAGAACGTGTGATGCACCGATTCACGTGGGAAGTGACCGCGCGCGGCACCGCGGCGTGTTACGACGCGATCCTCTCGGGTCGTGCGTTGCCCGATTCGATGACGTTCGACTGATGTTGACCGCCAACTACGACCAGCTGGGGCTGAAGGACGGCGACAAGGTGCTCGACCTGGGCTGTGGTTTCGGGCGACACGCCTTCGAGGCCGCCCGACGAGGTGCCAGCGTCGTTGCCCTCGACGCCGGGCGTGACGAGGTCGAGGGCGTCGTGGCGACGTTCTTCGCGATGATCGAAGCGGGTGAACTGACCCCGGGCGCGATGCACGCCGCCGCGGTCCAGGGCGACGCCCTGCACCTGCCGTTTCCCGACGGTTCGTTCGACCGGGTGATCTGCTCTGAGGTGCTCGAGCACATCCCTAACGACGTTGGCGCGATGACGGAGCTGGCGCGCGTGCTTCGACCCGGTGGCACGATGGCGATCACGGTGCCGCGGTTCGGCCCTGAGCTGATCAACTGGGCGCTGTCGGACTCGTACCACAACGTTCCCGGCGGCCATATCCGCATCTACCGTCGTTCGGTGCTCGAGTCGCGACTCGGCTCGGTCGGTCTCCAAGTGAACGGCCACCACTACGCCCACGGCCTGCACAGTCCCTACTGGTGGCTCAAGTGCCTGGTCGGTACGACCAACGACAAGAACCCTCTGGTGCGCGCGTACCACCGTCTGCTCGTGTGGGACATCATGAAGCGACCGCGCACGACGCGCTGGGCCGAAGCGGTCTTCGCGCCGCTCATGGGCAAGTCGATCATTGTCTACCTGAAGAAGCCCGCCGTCTCGTGATCACCGACACCAGCTTCCTTTCGGGCGTTCCCGGGCTCTTGAGCGCGAAGGAGATCGCCACGACGGCGGCGCACGTCGCACGGCTCCAGAGCCCGAGCGGTCAGATTCCCTGGTTCCCGAGGGGACACTGCGACCCGTGGAACCACGTCGAGGCCGCGATGGCGCTCACGGTGTCGGGCTACGGCGACGGCGCGAGAAGAGCGTACCGCTGGCTCGCGACGAACCAACTCGGCGACGGCAGCTGGTTCAACTACTACCAGGGCGAATGGGTGAAGGACGCCCGCCTCGACACCAACGTCTGCGCCTACGTCGCCACGGGTGTCTACCACTACGTGCTCGCGACGGGCGACGTCGACTTCGCGCGTTCGATGTGGCCCTGCGTCGAGCGGGCGATCGACTTCGTCCTGCGCTGGCAGTTGAGTGACGGCACGATCCGCTGGTCGCTCGACGCGCTCGGGCGTCGCGAGTCCTACGCCCTGCTCACCGGCTCGTCGTCGATCTTTCATTCGCTGCGCTGCGCCGTGGCGCTCGCGGAGCGACTCGACTTCGCCAAGCCCGCCTGGGAACTGGCCGCGGGACGCCTCGGTCACGCCGTCGCGCACCACCCCGGGGCGTTCGCGCCCAAGAACGAGTTCGCCATGGACTGGTACTACCCGATCTTCAGTGGGGCGCTGACCGGTGAACTGGGCGAACGTCGCATCAACGACGGCTGGGAGCGACACGTCATGGACGGCTACGGCGTGCGCTGCGTGTCGACCAACGACTGGGTCACGGCCGCCGAGACCGCCGAGTGCGTCCTCGCGCTCGACGCGCTCGGACTGACGAGCCAGGCCCTCGACCTGTTCGCCTGCACGCGGCGCCACCGTCGCGACGACGGCGCCTACTGGACCGGCATCGCCTATCCCCAGCAGACGATCTTCCCGGTCGGCGAGACCACGTCGTACACCGCGGCCGCGATCATCCTCGCCGCCGACGCGTTGACCTCGTCGTCGCCGGCGTCGAGTCTCTTTCGCCACGGCGAGCTCGCGACTCCGCTCGACCTGTCCGAGCCCGGCTGTCCGCTCTACGAGGAGCTACGCCCCGCGACGTAGGACGCGCAGTGAGCCGTGGGCGGCGACGTCGATGAAACCGCCCGTCGTTCGCGCCGCGAGGTAGATCTCGTACGGTGGTCGTCCCCCGTGCGCCGGATCGGCGAAGACGTCGTGAATCATCAGGAGCCCGCCCTCGACGACCTTGGGGGTCCAGC
>DAIOEY010000033.1:4630-14303 GCA_036745995.1 Acidimicrobiales bacterium
GATGATGGTCGAGCGAGTAGAGCACCGCGCCGGTCTCCTCGGCCGCCGCGCCGAGGTAGACCGCGGACTTCCCGCACCAGGCGCCGACCTCGAGCCACGTCGATCCGTCGACTTCGTGGCCGCGAGCGAGCGCGTGCTCGAAGAGGGCGAGTCCTTCCTCGCGCGGCATGAATCCCTTCACCGAATCGGCGAGGGACAGTAGTTGCGCACGACGGTTCATCCGGTGAACACCCGCACGATCGTGTAGACACCGAGCCCCGCGAAGATGAGGCCGCCACCGAGACGGATCTTCTTCAGTGGGACGACGCGTTGGAGCAGTTGGCCCCCGTAGGCACCGACGAAGGAGACGAGGATCATGGCGAGTGACGAGGCGACGAAGACCTCTACGGGTCGGTGGGTCTTGGCGCTGAAGTTGGCGGCCTGGATCTGGGTGAGGTCGCCGAATTCTCCGATGAAGATGACGGTGAACGCGGTCGAGACCTCGCGCCACCTCGATCCCTTTCGCTCGCTCGCGGCCTCGCGGGCGCCCTCCTCCGCAACGACGTCTTCGGAGACCAAGAGCAGGTACGCGGCACCGCCCAAGAACAAGACACCGACGATGACGTTCTTCACGTGCGCGGGCAACAGCGTGAGGAGGCTGCCCGCCGCGACCGCGATGCCCATCTGGACGACGAAGCCCGCTGACGCACCGATGACGATCGAACTCGGGCGGACCTTCGTGCTCATGACGATCGTGGCGATCATCGTCTTGTCGGGCAACTCCAACAGGAACATCAGGGCGAAGATGCCGAGAAACGCCCCGAGGTTCATGGGGTCAATCTAGAACTGGTGGCGCATCGCGGCGGCGAACGTCAAGCCCACCCGCATGCGCTCGAGCTGCTGATCGATCGTGCGTTGTTCGCCGCCGAGTGAGTGCGCTGCGTGAAACGCCTCAACTTGGGTCGCGAAGGCCTCGTCGCCGATGAACGTGGGAATGCCCAGCCCCAGACGCGAGAGAGAGCTCGGCGGGAACTTCTCGACCGCCTCGTCCCATCTCGAGGTGACGTAGGTCCACACTTTGGGACCCGAGTCCGGACTTCTCGACAAGAGGCCGAGCACGATGGCGGCATCCTGGTTGCGGAACTCACTGAAGCACTTCTCGGCCGCGTCGAGCGCGCAGCGATCATCGTTGAAATCGCCCAGTCCCCAGAGGTAGCGCTGCTCCTCTTGGGGATTGCGCGCGCGGTGGTAGCGCTCGAGAAACGTCTCGTAGTCGCCGGGTCGATTCTGGCTGGCGACCACACGCAGGATCGCTCGGGCGAGGTCGCCGTCCATCTCGTCGGCCTCGAAGCGCGCGGCCGCCTCGCCTCGAATGGACTCGTCGCGTACGACGGTACCGAGCGTCGAGATCACGATGGCCCGGAGCTGCGGCGCGAGTTCACTCTCGCCCTTGCGCGCGTTCCAGCCGAGACGTTCGAAGTGGGGCCAGAACAAGGAGCCGACCTGGGCGACGAATGCCGCTCGCTGATCGGCGCCGAGTGAGCGGTTGACGAAGTCGACGGCCGTCGCGACGCTCGTCCAGGGCGTTGGCTCGTCCTGATCACCGAGGCCCGCCGCGATCGCGTAGAACGCGTTCCAGGTGACGCGACCCGAGAGGAGTGAGGCCCAACTGTCCGCGAGCAGCGTGGCGCGCTCGAGTTCCTCGAGTTCTTGGATGTGCCCGGCGATCTGGGTCAGTTCGTTCGATCCGTAGCGCGAACGAAAGACGCCCGATCCTCCCGCGTTGAGCACCACCGGCGAGGGATCACTCACGGCCACCGGCTCGTCACCGAGGAGGTGGCGACTCAACGTGTCGCCGTTCAGGGAACGCGTGAGGACCGGTACCAGCCACGACGAGCCGATGGAGCTCGCGCCGCCGCGCGCGGGGCCGTAGGAGAAAGGCTCCTGACTGATGCGACCGTCCTCCAGGGTCACGAGAGGGTGACCGCCCTGAAGGATCCAGGTATTCATCAGACTTCGCACCGGCTGGCCCGACGTCGCCTCGAGTGCGTCCCACAGGTCCGTGGTGACCGTGTTGGCGTAACTGTGCTTGACGAGATAGTTGCTGATGCCATCGCGAAAGACGCTCTCACCCAGGTACTGCTCGAGCATGCGAAGCACCGAGCCGCCCTTTTCGTAGGTCAACACGTCGAACATGCCGCGCGTGTCGTCGGGCGAGACCACCTCGTACTCAATCGGTCGTGTCGTGTGCAGCCCGTCGATCTGCAGGGCCGCGTCGCGGTCGACGCCGAAGCCGACCCACATCTTCCATTGGGGTCGAAAGGCGTTGGTGCAGAGCACCTCCATGAACGTGGCGAAGGCTTCGTTGAGCCAGATGCCCTCCCACCACTCCATGGTGACCAGGTCACCGAACCACATGTGGGCGATCTCGTGGGCGACGACGGTGGCGACCCGCTGCTTCTCGGCGAGTGACGCGGTCTCGGAATCGACCAAGAGCGCCGACTCGCGGTAGGTGATCAAGCCGAGGTTCTCCATCGCACCAAAGGCGAAGTCGGGGATCGCGATCATGTCCAGCTTGTCGCCGGGGTACGCGATGGCGAAGTACTCGGAGAAGAACTGCAACGCGAACGCACCCGCCTCCATCGCGAGTTCCGCGAGGTGGCCCTTGCCCACTGGGTAAATGACGCGTAGCGGCGTGCCGAGGACGTCGACGGCGGGCGTCTCTTCGAAGTCACCCACCACGAAGGCCACCAGGTACGTGGACATCTTCATGGTGGCGAAGTAACTGACGGTGCGCTGGCCGTTGCCGAGATCGGTGTCAGAGGCGACGGGGGAGTTCGAGTACGCGGCGAGTTCGCTCGGCACGGTCAGATTGATCTGGAAGGTGGCCTTGAAGGACGGTTCGTCCCAGCACGGAAAGACCTGGCGCGCGTCGGAGTGCTCCATCTGGGTGGTGGCGATCGTGTGGGTGACGCCGTTGCCGTCGACGAACGTGGAGCGGTAGAAGCCGACGAGCTGGTCGTTCAAGATCCCGGTGAAGGCGATCTCCACGGTGGCCGGACCGAGGGGCAGGGCCGTGTCGAATTGGAACGTGACCGTCTCGTAGGTCGCGTCGAAGACCGCCTCACTCGAGCGATGCGACGTTCCCGCACCGGTCACGGTCGCGGCGCCGAGCACGAGGTCCTTCGCGTGCAAGGTCAGTTCGGGCTTCGATTCGTTGACCTCGACGTCGATCTCGACCCGACCGGCGAAGGTCGCGGCCTCGAGGTCAGGCGTCAGGAAGATTCGGTACGCGGACGGAACGACGTCGCGGGAGAGGCGATAGGGATTGGTTGAGGTTTTCATACGTCACCACCTTAGAGCCAAAAGTTCTACGCTCACTAGGTGACAATTCCGCCGACTCCCGTATCGCTTCGCGTCAAGCCGGGCCCCAATCGCTTGGCGGTTACCGGTATCGGCAACGCCATGCTGGACATCATCGCGCGCGACAGCAACGACGTGCACGCCGACCTGGGACTCGTCAAGTCGACCATGACCTTGATCGAAGAGCATCAACTCGACACGTTCTACGACGCGATGGGACCCACGATTCAGATGTCGGGTGGATCGGTGGCGAACTCGATCGCCGGCGTCGCCGCCCTCGGCGGGACGTGCGGTTACATCGGCAAGGTGGCCGACGACGAGTTCGGCGAGCGCTTCACCCACGACCTCAGTTCGATGGGGGTCGAGCTCGATCTCGCGATCGCCGGTAGTGACGAGGGGGCGACGGGACGTTGTCACGTCTTCATCACCGACGACGCCCAGCGCACGATGGCGACCTACCTTGGCGCCTCCAATCAGTTGCGCGTGAGTGACATCAACGAGCGGCTCATCGCTCGCTCCGAGATCACGTACGTCGAGGGGTACCTCTACGACCTGGCACCGGCGAAGGAGGCGATTCAGAGGGTGGTGAACTTCGCCCACGTGCACGATTCGATGGTGGCCCTGTCGCTGTCGGACATGTTCTGCGTCGACCGTCACCGTCGCGACTTCTTGGGTCTCGTGACTAACGACGTCGACGTGCTCCTCGCCAATGAGGACGAGATTCTCTCACTTTTCCAGGTCCCACGCCTGGACCAGGCCTTCAGCGCGCTCCAAGAGCTCGGCGTGCTCGCGGTCGTCACCCGCGGAGCGCGCGGCGCCGACGTGGCGACGGTGTCCGGCGTCATCTCGGTGCCGGCCAGTGAAGTCGACCATGTCGTCGACCAGAACGGCGCCGGCGACATGTTCGCCTCGGGCTTCCTCTACAGCCTGGCCCTGGGCGCCGATCCGGTCGAAGCGGCCGAGCTCGGCTCGCTGTGTGCGGGTGAGGTCATCAAGCACCTGGGCGCACGACCGGAGAGCGACCTCGAAGAGCTCGCCATCGAGGCCGGGCTGCTCTAGCTCAGATGCCCTGAGCGTCGAGGACGGCGTCGAGCTCCCTGGTTCGCACGGTCTCCCAACGCACCCACGTGACGGCGATCGGTATGCAGGCGAGCAGCATCAGTGCGTCGCCACCGATCCACATGATCGCCCCTCCGAGGTGGATGTTGGCGAGTATCGACGTGCGCGTCGAACCGGTGGGCGACATCTGGGCGTAGCGCGGGAATGGATTGTGCGAGGACATCGCCAACGCGAGCCCAGTGAACGTGTCGACCGGAACGGCCGCCATCACGAACACCAGTCGAAGACCGGGGTGGATCGTGCGTCCCCGTTCGCGACCGAACGCCACGCGAAAGAAGAGGTACCCCACGACGAGGAATCCGATCTGCTCGACGTGGTGGACCCACTCGTACTGCATCATCAGATTGAACAGTCCGGTCAGGTGCGTGAGCGGGATGAAGACGAAGTAGCACGCGAACGCGACGAGCGGGTGCGTGACGAGCTGCATCACCCGTCCGTCGAAGAACCTCCGCAGTCTCGCCGAGCCGACCTCGTAGGCGAGGTCGAGCGGCGCGCTGAGCGCGAAGATGGGCGCCGCGACCATGATCAACAAGAGATGCTGGATCATGTGGTCACTGAAGTACGCCATGTCAAAGACGCCGATTACCGACTCGGTCGCGATGAACGTGACCACGAGGCCCAGCAGGAACCAGATCGTCCGTTGGCGCGGCCACGAGGGTGTGCGCCGAGCGGCCTGAAAATAAATCAGTGCCGCGCCGAGCAGTAACGCCAGGGGAATTACTCCTAGATGCCACTGAATGAGATGGCGCCACGTGAACTGCGGCGACGTCATTGAAGGCACGTCGTCATCCTACGACGGCGCCGTTCGCGCCAGAACGGCTCGTTAGTATGTCCCCGTGAAGTCGAAGTGGTTTTCCTCTCGTGCCGTGCTGCTCCACCTCGCACTACTCGGGTGGCTCGGACTGAGCGCCTCGGCCGCGTGGTGGCAGCTCGGCCGAGCGGTGTCGGGCAACTCGCTCAGCTTCATGTACTCGATCGAGTGGCCGGTCTTCGGCGTGCTCGGTGTCCTTGGTTGGTACGCCATGTTGAACATGGAGAAGGTGACCGAAGACGAAGAGGCGGCGCGACGCGACTACGAAGAGTCGATGCGCGCCGAGGCGCAGGCCGCGCGTGACCGCAGTGCGGAGAAGGACGATCCGGTGCTCGCCGCGTACAACGACCACCTGGCGGCGATCGCGACCAAGAGCAAGAGGAAGCTCTGGGGCCATTAGTGGAGAAGGCCTTCGAGCGTTACCGCCTGATGTCTTTCGTCACCGGTACGACCTTGATCACCCTTTTCCTTTTCCTCTTCCTGCACTGGATCGACCTGACTCTCTGGAATCACCTGAAGCTGCTCGTTCAAATCGACGGGATCGGCCACGGTCTCGTGCTGTACCCGATTTATATGGTGCTGTGCTTCCAATTCGCCCTCAAGGCCCGATTGCACCTCGGCCTCGTGGTGTTGATGTTGCTCGCGGGCTGGGTGCCGGGACTGGCGTTCTACATGGAGCACAAGATGGAGCGACGTCTCTTTCCCAACGGCTACTCCCGACGGTGAACAATCCGTGGCTCGAACGGCGAGTGATCGCGTTCGCGCACCAGGGGGGTGCGTTCGAGGGTCCGTCATCGACGCTGTTCGCCATCGCCCAGGCCGTTGAACGCGGCGCGAGCGCGATCGAGCTCGACGTGCACGCCACCCTCGATCGAGCGATCGTCGTCTCGCACGACGAGACGGTTGACCGCACGACCAACCACCACGGCGAGATCGCGTCGCTGTCGCTCAGCCAAGTCCGCGAGATGGACAACGCCTACTGGTGGATCCGTGGCGAAGACGTGTCGCCCGGCCACGCGCCCGAGCAGTACGTCCATCGGGGCAAGGCCCGTGCGGATCGGCGCTTCGGTGTCGCGACGCTGGAAGAGGTCGTGACGGCGTTTCCCGGCGTGGTACTAAACCTCGACATCAAGAGGACCTCGCCCGACGTCGAGCCCTACGAGCGACTGCTCGCCGACGAATTGGTCCGCCTCGAGCGGACGGACTCGGTGATCGTCGCCTCGTTCCTCGACGACGCGATCCAGCGATTCCGTTCCCTCGCCCCGAGCGTGGCGACGTCGGCGGCGACGGCTGAGACCGCGGCGTTCTACTTCTCGTTAGTCGAGCGTTCGACCCCGGTCGTCGCGCCGGTCTGCGCCTTCCAGGTGCCCGCCACGTTCGGCGACCTGACCGTCGTGGACGAGCGTTTCGTCTTCGAGGCCCACAACGCGGGAGTGGCGGTGCACGTGTGGACGGTGAACGACGTCGACGAAATGAACCGACTGTTGGACCTCGGTGTTGACGGCATCGTCAGCGACACGCCAACGCCATTGGTCGCGCTACTCAAGGAGCGAAACTGTGCGTGGGACGGGGCGCTCTAACGGAAACGGGCTAGCCGCGACCGCAGTTCGGCTTTTTGCCGTGGTTGGCCTTCTTCTTTGCGCGTAGTTTGCGCTTATTCGTCCGCTTCGACATAGGTGACAATGTTACTAGGTAGAAGGCCGGTCGAGCCAAACGGGAGACAATCGTGGAAGTCCTTGGGTACAACGAAGTTGTCTTCGGCGAATTGGTCGTCGTCGCGACCCCGATCGGGAATCTCGGCGATATCTCGCGTCGGGCCCTCGAACTGCTGACCAGTGCCGACGTTGTCTACTGCGAGGACACCCGACACTCGAGGACGCTCTTCAGCGCGCACGGTATTCCCGTGAAGGGTCGCCTGCACTCATTGCACGAGCACAACGAGGTCTCCCAGTGCGAGGACATCGTCGCACGGGTTCGCGAAGGACAGGTCGTCGTCCTGATCAGTGACGCCGGAACACCGGGCATTAGCGACCCGGGCAGCCGTGTGGTGGCCGCCGTCGCCGAGGCCGGGCTGCGCGTGACGACCGCGCCGGGTCCGGCCGCGGTGATCGCGGCACTCACCATCAGCGGTCTGGCGACCGATCGCTTCGTCATGGAGGGCTTCGTCGGGCGCAAGGTGGGGGAGCGCGAACTGCTCTATCGCCAGTGGATCCGCGAACCACGGACCATCGTGTTCTACGAGTCGCCCCAGCGTCTTTCGACCACGCTGAACGAGTTGAGCGTGCACTTCGCCGACCGTCGCGTCGCGGTGGTACGAGAGATCACCAAGTTCCACGAGGAGGTCGTTCGCGGCACGGTGCGCGACGTCGCCGATATCTTTGGCGCTCGCGACGTGTTGGGCGAGATCGTGGTGGTCCTCGCGGGCGCACCGGCGGCACTGGCGGTCGATGACGAGACCGTTCGTGCGGCCCTCGTCGATCAAATGGCGAGCGGACTGAGCGTGCGCGACGCGGTCTCCTACGTGGCGGACACCTTGGGTGTCGCGCACCGCTCCGCGTACCAGCTCGCGCTCCAACTGCGGGCGAGTGAAGGTTCGTAAGAAAGTAACCTTTCCCAATGGGTCGCTTCTACATCACCACTCCCATCTACTACGCCAACGACGCTCCCCACGTGGGGAGCGCCTACACGACGGTCAACGCTGACGCGCTGGCTCGATGGCACCGCCTGATCGGCGATGAGACCAAGTTCCTCACCGGAACCGACGAGCACGGCCAGAAGGTCGCCGACGCCGCCACGAAGAACGGCTTTTCTCCTCACGAGTGGACGGACCGCACGTCGGCCCGCTTCCTCGAAGCCTGGGACGCACTCGGCATCCAGTACGACGATTTCATCCGCACGACCGAGCCTCGCCATCACGAGAGCGTCCAGAAGTTCCTCGGGGCCATCTACGACAACGGCTACATCTACAAGGACGTGTATCAGGGCCTCTACTGCGTGAGCTGCGAGGACTACTTCACCTTCGAATCGAGCAACGACGGCCGGTGCCCGATCCACGGCACGGTGCTGACCGAGATGGAAGAGGAGAACTGGTTCTTCAAGTTGAGCGCCTTCGAGGACCGTCTGATTGAGTACTTCGACTCGCACCCGGAGTTCGTGACGCCCGAGACCAAGCGCAACGAGGCCTATTCGTTCATCAAGAGCGGCCTGAAGGACATCTCGATCACCCGCACGTCGATCTCCTGGGGCGTGCCCGTGCCCTGGGACGAGCGACACGTGTTCTACGTCTGGTACGACGCGCTGATCAACTACCTCACCGCCATTGGCTACGGCCGCGACGACGACGAGGTCGAGAAGTGGTGGCCGCACTCGCACCACCTGATCGGCAAGGAGATCATCCGTTTCCACTGCGTCTGGTGGCCCGCGATGTGCATGGCCGCCGGCCTCGAACCGCCGTCGCACGTGCACGTAGGTGGGTGGTTGCTCATCGGGGGCCAGAAGCTCGGCAAGACCATGGCCGCCAACGGTGGCCTCAAGCTCACCGACATCGCGCCGATCACTCTGATCGACGAGTTCGGTGTCGACCCCCTTCGCTACTACCTGCTGCGTGAGACGGCACTCGGCAACGACGGAGAGTTCTCACTCGAGGGGATCCTCGCGCGCTACAACACCGACCTCGCGAACAACCTCGGCAACCTGGTCGCACGCGTCACGACGGTCGTGAACTCCAAGTGCGGCGGCGTCGGACCGGTGCCGCGTCCGGACTCGAGTCTTCGCGCCGACGCCGAAACCGCGCTCAGTGAGTCGGTCGCCGCGTGGCAGCGCTTCGCACCCCAGAGCGCGCTCGAAGCGACGTGGCGCCTCATCGGATCGACCAATGCCTACCTCGAGCAGCACGCCCCGTGGAAGATGGAGCCCGGCGACGCGCTCGACGCGGTCATGGGCGACGCGCTGGAGGCGATCCGACTGGTCGCCGTCCTCAGTTCCCCGGCGATGCCCGCGGTGTGCGACGAGATCTGGCGTCGAATCGGTCTCGACGGTTCTCCCGCCGACCAGATCCTCGAGAAGAGCGGCGTCTGGGGCCGTTACCCCGGTGGGCGAACCGTGGTGAAAGGCGACCCGCTCTTTCCGCGAATGAAGAGCGACGCGTGACGCTCTGGACCGACGCGCACTGTCACCTCCAGGACCAGTTCCTCTCGGGCGAGACGCACGTCGCGGCTAACGCGCTCGCGACCCTCGAACGGGCGTTCGACGCAGGAGTTGACCGGGTCGTGGTCATCGGCACGGACGCGACGACGTCGCGCGAGGCGCTGGCGCTGAGCGACCTCGAGAGTCCCGTCGAGATCTACGCGACCGTCGGTCTGCATCCCCATGAGGCGTCGAGCGACCTCGCCCCGATCGAGG
>DAIOEY010000034.1:0-14172 GCA_036745995.1 Acidimicrobiales bacterium
CACGCTGATCAACGAGATCGGAGAGAAGATCCGTACGCTCAACAAGAGTGGCAAGACCTTCCTCATCGTTGAGCACAACATGGAGTTCGTGATGAACCTCTGCGACGCGGTGACGGTGATGCACCAGGGCAGCGACCTCGTCACCGGCACCCCGGCCGAGGTGCGCAGCAACCCGCTGGTGCTCGACGCCTACCTCGGCGGCGGTGAGGACGACGAGGACGAGACGATCGAGGCCGCGCATGGCTGAGTCCGACGTCTTCGTGCGATTCGAAGGGGTCGTCGCCGGTTACGGCGGCGGCGACGTCATCAAGGGCGTCTCCTTCGACGTCGCCAAGGGCGGCATCGCGTGCATCGTCGGGCCCAACGGCTCGGGCAAGTCCACGTTGCTCAAGACGGTGAGCGGTCTCGTACGACCGCGTCTGGGTCAGATCTGGTTCAAGGGCGTGTCGCTCGTTGGCAAGAGTCCGAAGGAGATCTTGAAGCTGGGCGTCGTCCAGGTACCTCAGAACCACAGCCTCTTTCGCGAGATGACGGTCGAGGAGAACGTGGAGTTGGGCGCGTTCCTCTTGAAGGACCACAAGCTGATCGCCCAGCGCATGAACACTATTCGCGAGATGTTCCCGATCGTGGCCGAGCGGGCCAAGGACAAGGCGGGCAGTCTGTCGGGCGGCCAGCAGCGACTCGTGGAATTCGCGCGTTGCCTCATGCTCGAGCCGGAGTTGGTGGTCCTCGACGAACCCTCGATGGGGCTCGACCCCAAGACGTTGAAGGCGATGTTCGCCACGATCAAGATGATGAATTCGATGGGGCGAACGGTGCTGCTCGTCGAGCAGAACGCACGCCAGGCCCTCAAGATGAGCCACTTCGGTGTGGTCCTGGAGAACGGGCAGGTTCGCCTTTCGGGCACCGGCGCCGAGGTACTGAACAATCCCGAGATTGGCGCGCTCTACCTTGGCGGCGCCATCGGGGCGAAGCCCGGTCTTTAGGGTCATTTGTAGAACATGTTGCGAGGAGGATCAGATGACGAGTGAGAACGGGATCCGCATTGGTTGGATCGGCTGCGGGCGGATGGGCACCGCCATGGCCACGCGTCTCGTCGTCGCCGGCCATGACGTGAGCGTGACGAATCGCACACGCGCCAAGGCCGAGGTGCTGGGAGAACTCGGTGCCACCGTGGTCGATCGTCCGCGGGACCTCGCCAACTGCGACGTCGTCTTCATCATGGTCTCGGGTAACGCCGACCTGGTTGAGGTGACGAGCGGTGGCGACGGTCTGTTGTCGGATCCGACGAACGCGCCCAAGATCGTCGTCGACTGTTCGACGGTGTCGAGTGAGACGTCCGCGAACGTCCGCGCGGCCTGCGCCGCGCGCGGATCGAGTTTCCTCGCCGCGCCGGTCAGTGGCAACCCCAAGGTGGTCTCGTCGGGGCAGTTGACGCTCGCCGTGTCAGGTACGCGCGACGCCTTCGACACGGTGCGCCCCTACTTCGAACAGTTGGGTCAGGGCGTCACGTACGTCGGTGACGGGGAGGTCGCTCGTCTCGTGAAGATCTGTCACAACATGATGCTCGGGATCGTCACCCAGGCACTGGCCGAGATCACGGTGCTGGCCGAACGCGGTGGCATCAAGCGAAGCGACTTCCTCGAGTTCTTGAACAATTCAGTGATGGGTTCGACCTTCACCCGTTACAAGACGCCCGCCTTCGTCAACCTGGATTTCAAGCCGACCTTCACCCCCACGCTGCTGCGCAAGGACTTCGACCTGGGGATGGCGGCGGCGTACGAACTGGACGTCCCGATGCCCGTCTCGGCCCTGTGCACCGAGATCGTCAAGAGCGCGATCGGCGCGGGCTACGTGGACCAGGACTTCGCGGTACTGCTGCTCGAGGCCGCTCGAGGCGCGGGACTGACGATGGAGCCGGAGAATATTGCCGTCGACGACGGACTGAGTGGAGTGAGAGCATGAGAGACGGGTTCGGACCAACCATGAACACGCCCGGCCACATGGGCGTTGACTTCGAGACGCGCGTCGACTTCGATCGGCTGCGCAGTTACCGTCTCGCGCGCGCGAGGGAGGCGCTCGAGGCGAGCGAGTTCGGCGCGTTGCTGCTTTTTGACTTCTACAACATCCGCTACGTGTCGGGAACGTGGATCGGCGGCGCGTTGGGTGACAAGATGACGCGCTACTGCCTCTTGACGCGCGGCGGCGAGCCCATGGTCTGGGACTTCGGATCGGCCGCGCGTCACCACCAGCTCTTCGCGCCGTGGCTCGAACCCGAGAACTGTCGCGCCGGGATGCTCGGCCTGCGCGGCGCCATTGCGCCGCGGGCCGGCCTGTTTGAATCGGCAGTGAAGGAGATCGTCGGGCTGCTCGGCGACGCCGGAGTGCTCGGTCAACCAATTGGCATCGACATCATCGAGTTGCCGTTCCTCTTCGAGATGCAGGCGGCCGGGGTCGAGATCCGCGACGCCCAGCAGACGATGCTCGACGCCCGCCAGATAAAGAATCAGGACGAGCTGATGCTGCTGTCACAGGCGGCGGCGATGGTGGACGGCGTCTACCAGGACATCTTCGAGGCGTTGAAGCCCGGCGTTCGCGAGAACGAGATCGTCGCGCTCGCGAACAAGCGGCTGTACGAGATGGGTTCGGATCAGGTTGAAGCGATCAACGCGGTGTCGGGGGAGCGTTGCAACCCCCATCCCCATAACTTCACCGATCGCATCATCCGTCCCGGTGACCAGGCGTTCTTCGACATCATCCACTCGTTCAACGGCTACCGGACCTGCTACTACCGAACGCTCGCCGTCGGCAGTTCGACGTCGCCCCAACGCGACGCGTACGTGCAGGCCCGCGAATGGATGGACAAGGCGATCGACCTCGTGCGGCCCGGCGTGGGCACCGACGAGATCGCCCGCGCGTGGCCCGCGGCGACGGAGTTCGGCTTCGCCAACGAGATGGCGGCCTTCGGACTGCAGTTCGGTCACGGACTGGGCCTCGGGTTGCACGAACGGCCGGTGATCAGTCGCCTCAACAGCCTGAAGGACCCGATCGAACTGCAGGCCGGCATGGTCTTCGCGCTCGAGACTTACTGTCCGGCCACCGACGGCGTCTCGGCGGCACGCATTGAAGAGGAGATCGTCGTCACGAACGACGGACCGCAGATCCTCACGCGCTTTCCCGCACAAGAACTCATGATCGCCAACAGTTACTAGGAGCACAGATGACTACGACCACCGTTTCCGCCGGTCCGACTGATTTCGAGACGAAGCTGGACATGTACAAGATGCAGGTTGCGTTGCGCCAGTTCGAGACGCGCGCCTACGACCTGTTCCTCGAGAACCTGGTGAAGGGGACGAGCCATCTCTCGCTCGGCCAGGAGGCCATCGCGGCCGGCTTCGCGACCGCCATGCAGAAGACCGACTGGACGTTCGCGACGTACCGCGGCCACGCGCACACGCTCGCTCGCGGCGTGCCGATGACGCCGGTGCTCGCCGAGCTGCTCGGTCGCAGCAACGGTCTCATGGCCGGTAAGGGCGGATCGATGCACCTCACCAGCGTCGAACACGGCGTCATGGGTTCCTACGCGATCATCGGCGCGCACCTGCCGATCGCCTGCGGCGCCGCCTGGAGCGCGCAGTACCGCGGCACGGACCAGGTCGCGGTCTGCTTCTTCGGCGACGGCTCGGTGAACATCGGTGCGTTCCACGAGGCGCTCAATTTCGCGGCCATCTGGAAGTTGCCGGTCGTCTTTGTCTGCGAGAACAATCTCTGGATGGAGTACACGCGAACCAGTGAGGTGACCGCGGTCGCCAATCCGGCAGCGGATCGCGCCGCCGCCTACGGGCTCGAGAGCATCATCGTCGACGGCAATGACGCCGACGCCGTCTACGACGTGGCGTCGACCGCGATCGCGCGCGCCCGCGCCGGTGAGGGACCGAGCATGATCGAGGCGAAGACGTATCGCCACGGCGGTCACTCGCGCGCCGATCCCGGAAAGTACCGACCCGACGCGGAAGTCGCGGAATGGCTCGCGAAGGATCCGGTTCCGCGTTACCGCGCGCGCCTGCTCGAGAACGGCGCGACCGAGGAGCAACTCGAAGCCATCGAAGCCGAGGTCGCCGCCGAGGTAGACCTCGCGACCGAAGAGGCCAAGGCCGGAGGCGTCCCCGGTGAGGACCTGTTGATGAAGGACGTATGGGCTAATGGAGGATCCGCATGGCGCAATTGACATTTCGTGAGGCAATCGCGCGGGGCATCGCCCAGGAGATGCGCCGTGACGAGTCCGTGGTCTTTCTCGGTGAGGACGTCGGCGCCGCGGGCGGCGTGTTCAAGGGAACCGTAGGTCTGCTCGACGAGTTCGGGCCGGTGCGCGTGCGCGACACGCCGATCAGTGAGCAGGCGATCCTCGGCGCGGCGATGGGCGCGGCGATGACGGGACTACGGCCGATCGCCGAGATCATGTTCGCGGACTTCTTCGCCGTCTGTTGGGACATCGTCGTCAACGAGATCGCCAAGAGCCGCTACATGACCAACGGTCAGGTGATCTTCCCCCTCGTGATCCGCTCGGGCAACGGCGGCGGACTGCGCTTTGGCGCTCAGCACTCCCAGAGTGTCGAGAACTGGGCGATGATGATCCCCGGACTCAAGGTCGTCGTTCCGTCGAACGCCACCGACGTCATTGGCCTCATGGCGGCGTCGATTCGCGACGACGACCCGGTCATCTTCCTGGAGGCCAAGGCGCTGTACTCGACGAAGATGGACGTGCCCGACGGTGAGATCGTCGACACGCTCGGATCGGCGAAGGTGCTGCGCAAGGGCAACGACGCGACGCTCGTGGCGCTCGGTTACATGGTGCCCCGGGCACTGGCGGCCGCGCAGGAGCTGGCGGCGTCGGGGATCGACTGCACCGTCATCGACGTGCGCTCACTCGTACCGCTCGACACCCAGACCATCCTTCGTGAGGTCTCCGCGACGGGTCGGATGTTCACCGTCGAAGAGAATCCGCGGCTCTGCGGCTGGGGCGCAGAACTCGCCTCCATCGTCAGTGAGGAGATCTTCTACGACCTGGACGGACCGGTCGTGCGGATCACCACGCCGCACATACCGCTGCCCGCCGCGGACGCGCTCGAGGACTTGGCGATTCCATCGGTAGAGCGCGTGGTGACGACCGTCACCAAGTCAATGAACTCGTAGTCACCACTCATCGGGCGTCCTGTTCGTCGCCGCGACATCGCGGGGTCTACCTTCCTAGGACTGAACAGCGATCACGAGCGAGCCGGTGTCGCCTCGGGCAACGACGACACCGTCACAGCTCGGACCTAAGGTGGCGCTATGGCGAAATCTTCCGGATTCTCAAGTGGGGGCGAGGTCCAACGGGTTATTGACGCCGCGCGCTCTCCGCAGTGGAGTATTGGTCAGGGGCGCCCGGGACAGGTCATGGCGACCAAGGATTCGGGACAGATCGGACTGCCGTGGGTGGTCACCGCGGACCGGGCGGGCAAGGGCATGCGCGTCTCGCTCTACCGGCCCGGCGACGACGTCAACCTCGAAGGTGACGTGATCGGCGACATCGCCGGCAACCCCCGTGAGATGGGCCGACAGCTTCGCGCCATCCTCGAAGAGACCGCGCTCGACGGAGTCGCCTAGTCGCGCCGTTCGCTACTCGTGTTCGCCTGGAGCAGTTCTGAGAGCTTCTCGAGGATTGGGACCGCTCGATCCAGTGCGCCTCGCTCCGTCGCGCTCAGCGAGGCCAGTGCCTGATCGATCGCTCGGGTACTGATCGAACGAATCTGGTGCAGTAACGCCGCGCCCTCGTCACTCAGCTCAATGAGGCTGGCCCGACCGTCGAGGACGTCGGGCACGCGGACGATGAACCGCTGGGTTTCGAGGTTGTCGACGACCTTGCTCATCGTCGCGGGGGCGATGCCCTCTAACTGTGCGAGGACGCCGAGTCGCAGCGGTCCCTCGTGTCCGATCCGGGCGAGTGCGGACGTCGCCGAGGGCGTCAGCTGGTGGTCGGATCGTGTGCGCAGCGATCGGTAGATGCGCGCGACGGCGACGCGAAGGCCAACCGCGGTATTGACGCCCGGCGCTGACGTGCT
Organism: Acidimicrobiales bacterium; assembly: GCA_036745995.1. GTDB lineage: Bacteria > Actinomycetota > Acidimicrobiia > Acidimicrobiales > RAAP-2 > RAAP-2. Next base: position 6,102 of record DAIOEY010000034.1, read on the forward strand.
CTCGGTCGTCGCCACTCGCGGACTCTTCGGGTGTGTGGCCTGGCCCATCCCGCCAGTATACTTAGTTAGCATCAACTAAGTATATAATCGGCGTAAATCATTATTCGGGAAGGGGACTCTGCGTGGCGAACGAGCGCTACAAGTGGATCGCGTTGTCGAACACGACCATGGGCATCTTGATGGCGACCATCAACGGCTCGATCCTGCTCATCGCCCTGCCCAACATCTTTCGTGGTATCAAGCTCGATCCGCTGGCGCCGCAGAACACCCCCTACTTTCTCTGGATCCTGATGGGGTTCCTGCTCGTCACGTCGGTGCTGGTGGTGAGTCTCGGGCGCGTCGGCGACATCTACGGGCGCGTGCGGATGTACACGCTCGGCTTCGCGGTCTTCACCTTCTTCTCGATCCTCCTCGCCGTGACGTGGCTCACGGGACCCGCGGGCGCCATGTGGATCATCATCATGCGCGTCGGACAGGGCGTCGGCGGGGCGTTCCTGTTCGCCAACTCCAACGCGATCATCACCGACGCCTTCCCAGAGAACGAGCGGGGACTGGCGCTCGGCATCAACGGCGTCGCGGCGATCGGCGGGGCGTTCCTCGGCCTCTTGCTCGGCGGATTCCTCGCGCCGATCGAATGGCGCCTCGTGTTCCTCGTCTCGGTGCCGGTCGGACTCTTCGGCACGGTGTGGGCGTACTTGAAACTCCAGGACAACGGCGTTCGCACCAAGGCGAAGATCGACTGGCTGGGCAACGTGTCCTTCGCCGTCGGACTGGTGTCGATCCTGACGGGCATCGTCTACGGACTGCAGCCCTACGGCGGTCACGCCATGGGTTGGACGAGCCCGTTCGTGCTCTCGTGCCTTTTCGGAGGACTGTTCGTGCTCGTCGCCTTCGTCGTCATTGAGCAACACGTCGAGGACCCGATGTTCCAGATGTCGCTCTTCACGAGTCGTGGATTCGCGATGGGCAACGTCGCCGCGCTGATGCTCGCGCTCGCGCGCGGTGGACTGCAGTTCATCCTGATCATCTGGCTCCAGGGGATCTGGCTGCCGCTGCACGGGTACAGCTTCGCCCAGACTCCCCTTTGGGCGGGCATCTACATGGTCCCGCTGACGGTCGGGTTCTTCATCGCCGGACCGGTGTCGGGGCGACTGGCTGACCGCCACGGCGCGCGCCTCTTCGCGACGGCGGGCCTGTTTCTCACGGGCGTGAGTCTCATTGGACTCCAGGCGATCCCCATCAATTTCGCGTATCCGGTCTTCGCCGCCCTGTTGCTACTCGTCGGGCTTTCCATGGGGCTCTTCGCCGCGCCCAACACGAGCGCGGTCATGAACTCGCTGCCCGCCAACCAGCGCGGTGCCGGCGGCGCGATGCTCAACACCTTCCAGAACTCCGCGAGCGTGCTCTCCATCGGGTTCTTCTTCACGGTGATCACCCTGGGTCTCGCCACGTCGCTGCCGCACTCGCTGCTGTCGGGACTGACCGCACAGGGCGTTCCCCTCGCCCAGGCCACGCAGATCTCGCACATCCCGGCGATCGGCAGCCTCTTCTCGGCCTTCCTCGGGATCAATCCGATGCAGCAACTGCTCGGGGTGCACATCCTGTCCCAGCCGGGCGTCCACTCGACGGCACTGCTGGCACGGGGGTTCTTCCCCGGACTCATCGCCAAGCCCTTCGCCAGCGGTCTGCACATGGCGTTCCTCGCCGCCGCGGCCCTGTGCTTCCTCGGCGCCGTGTTCTCCTGGCTGCGCGGTGCGGTCCGTCCGAACGAGCGCCACTCGCTCGGCCGCGAGACCGAAGAAGGACTCGCGAGCGTCGGTGAGATCGCAATGGAAGAGGCCGGTGTTGGATCACCGACGCCGTCGAGCGACGCCGACATCTCCTTTTCGCAACCGGCGAGCGAGCGCCGTTAGTTGGACGCGGGGGCGTGGACGAAGGGGAAACCGTTCGTCCACTTCCACGCGCCGTCGTGGCCAATGGTGAAGCCCTCGTAGCCCTCGACGTCCTTCAGCAGCGTGAGCACTTCGTCGCCTCCCACCGCCAGCGCGGTCGCCAGCGCGTCGGCGAGGCCCAGGTCGGGTCCGGTCACGCTCGCCGAGGCGACGCTGGTATCGACCTCTCCGTGACGGGGATTCACGAGATGCTCGCCGCGCTCGTACGCGCCCGAGGTCGCTATCGCGCCACGAAGCTCTACGGCACAGGCGAGAACCGTCGGCTGGTCGGGATCGACGATGCCGACGTGGAACGCCTGGACGCCGCTCACGCCGCCGAAGCTAGCGATGTCGCCCGCGGCGTTCACCATCGCGCCGTCGAGTTGCGCGTCGACGAGATCTTCAAGAGCCCGTTGCGCGGCCCAACCCTTCACGTAACCGGTCGGGTCGACACCGCCGGGAATCGCCCACGGATCGAACCAGCCACCCGAGAGGTCGCGCGCACGTCGACAGAGCGTCAGGACCTCGAGCACCTCGCCGGGCGCCTCACCGAGTGTTATCTCGCCCCGGCGGAGTTGACTGACTGGGCTTTCCGCCTTCCAGGTGCTGAACACCTTGTCCGCTCGGTGCAGCGCGTCGACGGCTCTGGCCAGATGAGGGAGGAACGCGCTCGGTGAGATGCCGGCTGCTCGGTAGACGTCGAACGTGACGACCGTGCCCATGACCAGCTCGCGGTGGTGAATCGTCGTGGGTAGCGCTCGCTCGACCGCGACGGACATCTCAGATCCCCAGTTGGGTAAGCGCCCCCTGGAGCGACTGGGCGAACCCGGCACTGGTGTAACTGGCCCCCGACACGCCCTGGATCTGGGCGCTCTGGGCTTGGAGCGCCTGCTGTTCGAGCATCGGGATCGACTGCTGGTCGATCGACTGGCTGCGGTAGTTGCCCCCGTCGCTCAGCGTCGCGATCGTCACCTTGGTGATCTTCTTGCCCGTCGCGCTCACGCTCACGCTCAACTGCCCGAAGTAGTAGTTGACCAGCGGGCCGGTGGCGGTACGCGCGGTCGAGGGAACCGTCGTCGTCGGTGGCGTGGTCGTTGTGGTACTCGGGCGAACCGTCGTCGTCGTACTTGGACGCTGCGTGGTCGTGGTCGGATTGGCATTCGCCGACGTCGTGGCGTTCGTCGTCGACGTGGGCGCAGGGGCGCTGGTCGTCGAGGATGGTGGAGGGGCGCTGGTCGTCGTGGGCGAGGTCGTCGTAGAACCCACGGTTGTAGGTGTCGAATTGATAGTGCCGAGGTTCAGTTTGGCGGGCGAGGTGTGAAAGCCGAGGACGCCGGCGAGACCAACCACCGTGCCGGCGAGGACGATGGGCGTTCGTCTCATGGGGTCGACTGCGCTGTTCGTGTCATTGCGGGGATCATCTCTCTACCTAGAACGTGAAGGCTTCGTAGTGGATGCGCGCGCGCGGCACGCCGAGTTTCAACGCGCTCGCGACGACGTGATCGGTGAAACCGCTCGGTCCACAGACGTACACGTCGCTCTGGGCGAGGCGGGGCAGGAGTTTGCGCATCGCGCTCGCGTCAAAGCGGACCTCGCCGCGTGAGCCGACCAGCTCGTGGAACGTCCCCTTGCGAAGTTGCACGAGCGCCTCGAGTTCGTCGCGGTGCACGACGTCGGCGGGGCTCGACGCGCGGATCACGACCGACACGTCGACGTCGCCGGGCAGGTCCTCCAAGAGCGCGCGCAGCGGCGTGATGCCGACGCCGGCGCCGATGAGAACGACGCGGTTGGTGGTGCGCGCGTGGCGCGTGAAGGTGCCGTACGGTCCTTCGACGAAGACGCGCGTGCCGGGGCGAAGGTGCGCCACGGCACTGGACTGATCGCCCAGACCCTTCACGGTCACGCGCATGAACGGCGGACGCGGGAGGGCCGACAGCGAGTAGGGGTGGCTGTGCCACCACAGTTCCCTGGTGAGGAAACGCCACTGGAAGAACTGGCCTCCCGACACCGCCAGGCGCGAGAGGTTCTTGCCCGAGACGGTCAGCGAGTAGATGCCGGGTCCCTCTTCGATGACGTCCGCGACGCGAAGTTGCAGTCGGTAGTTGCGAACGATCGGGAACACGATCCGACTGGTCACGACGACGCCCGCGGTGCCCGCCCAGATCACGATCCAGAACGCCCGGGTGAGGGGATGGCCGAGGAAGACGACGCCCGTGACGATCTGGTGGGCGAACGCGAGCGACAGTGCGAGATACGTGTAGAGGTGCACGATCCACCACGTCTCGTAGCGCATCTTCTGGCGAGCGATGCGAATCGAGGAGAAGCCGGCCATCAAGATCAGTCCGAAGGCCACCATCGCGGCGAGCATGTCGGGGTAGTTGGTGAGGAACACCCAGAGCTGGTGGAGTGGACCGGACTTGGTCATCTGGGCGTAACCGAGCGTGATCGACACGACGTGCAACGAGATCAGCACGATGGGCCAGGGACCGATCCGTCGGTGCCAGCGCACCAGGCGGTCCTGACCGACCGTGCGCTCCAGCCAGGGCAGGCGCGCGATCAGCAGGACCATGATCAACATCAGGTAGGTCCCGGTGAAGCCGAAGAGTCGTCCGAGCGCGATGAGCCATCCGCCGGGCGAGGCGAGGGTGCCACCGGTCTCGCCGACGACCACCAGCGCGACGACGATGCCGAAACCTATCCCGGCGAGCGCCGCCAAGGCGTCGGCGATCCACGGCATGGGGGCATGACCGTGGCGCCGACGGTTGGCGTGGCTGTGGCTCGTCCAGGACGGACGGTCGGTTCGGCCAAGTTGTTTCGTCGGAGCCACGCGGTAACGGTAACGAATCAATATAAGAGGATTGAAAGAGGAGTATTGGAAGTTGCCATGGTTTTGGGCGGCTCGCGGGACCAGATCCGGGAAGGGTGTCGAGCGACGGGCGTCGCGGGCCCGGCTCTCGATTTGCCCCGTCGAGCGCCGAGGAACGGCCCTCAGGCGAGTTGGAGCGGTTTGAAGCGAAGAGCGCTCGCGAAGACGCCGAGGTCGAGTAGCGCGAACCCGCCGATCGCGACCGGTACGACGTGGGTGCCAAAGATCGAGACGAGGAAGCTCTCGCTCCCCGGGCCGATCACGCCGCCCGCCATCATGAGCAGGATCATCAGCGCCAGTCCGTCGCTGTCGTGGGGACAGAGCGTGGTGTACCAGATCAGGCCCATGGGAAAGACCGCCGCGAGGACCAGACCCAACAGGGGATACGCGTACGGCGCGACGAGGTGCGAAAGGGCGAGACCACTGAGCAGTGCGGCGAGCCCGAGTCCTCCCAGTACCAGGTGTCGGTCCGAGATCCGGCGATGGAAGAGGCCGGTCGAACCGCGCCCGAGTGCGATGCCGGTCCAGAAGCCCGCGGTCACCACGCTCGCGAACGACTGGGTGTAGCCGCTCGCGTGCAACTGGGTCGCCATCCATCCCGACGCGCTGGTCTCGACCGCGATGTAGAGGATGTAGGCGACGACAAAGGTCAACAGGATCGGACGACGCTTCGACTTCATCATCGAGACCTCGCGCTGGCGAACCTCGGCGCGCAGTGCCGGCGCGTGCACGCCGCGGTTGAACGTCGAGAGGATCACGGCCGCGACGGCGATCCCGGCGAACAGGTGCGGGAAGTTCTGGGGCCGCAACGTGACGATGAGGAGGGGACCGATCACCGCGCCCACGCCGAAGCCGGCGTTGGTGACGCTGAGGCGTAGGGCCCGTCCTCGGGCGGCGGTCCGGGTCAGCAACGTGTTGAGCGCGAAGTCGAGACCGCCGTACCCGAGTCCGATGAGCAACACGCAGGCCAGAAAGACGTTCCAGTCGTGGGAGTAGGCGGCGCCGACGGCACCGCCCGCCATGAGCAGCAACGCCACGCTCAGCACCAACGCGCCCGAGAATCGCTTCACGCCGATCCACGCCAACAGCACGCCAAACAGTGCGCCGACGAAATGCACGCTCAACACGACGCCCGCCGACGGCAACGAGAGGTGGAAACGGTGCGAGAAACTGACCAGTAACGGTCCGTACAGCGACGACGTCGCCCCGATGAGGGCGAAGGTCGCGGTCGCGCCTCCGAGGGCGAAAGGACGGAAGGAGACCTCGGTCGCCAGCGCGTCGGGCGTCCTCGGCGAGGGAGCGGTCACCGTTCGCCCGCCTAGCGGCTGGACGCGACGACGGCGGGACGGGCGCGGTACGTCGCCGGGTCTCGACGAGGATCCCCCAACCAACCTGCCTCGAGGCGGTGCGTCGCCGTCACGTGCCCTCGGGTGGCGACTCGCCGGGGGCGAAGCGGCCGTTGTCGGCCCCGACCTTCTCGCCGATGTTCGAGACGTGGAGGTGGATCTCGTCGAGCAGATCGGTCGCTTTCTTCACCTGGGCCGTAAGGATCGTGTTCTCCTGGATCAGCTTCTTGATGTCGTCGGTGTTGTTCGCGGTGTGCAGGGCGACCTCTGAGGAGATGGAGTCGGCGCGCTTGGCGGCGATCAGCAGGGCCGCCGCCTGGACACCGGCCATCATCGAGAGGAAGAGGTTCAAGAGGATGTAGGGGTAGGGGTCGAACGCCTTGTGATGCAGGATGCGTTTCAGGAGGTAGGTGTTGGTGAGCGCCCAGAGGATCATCACGGCGAAGAAACCGAAGACGAAGGGCCACGACCCCATCATGTTGCGCATCCGGTCCGCGGCGCGTTCGCCGAGGGAGAGATCGTCGCCCGACCGGACGCCGGGATGCTTATGCCAGTGACTCTGCCACGTCGCTTTACTCACAGGGACGATCGTTGCACACTTCGCTCGAACGACGCGACGCCGGTGAAGATTCCGCCGGCTCAGGGTCAGAACGTCGGCTCGTAGTCGGCGCGAAGGGGCGAGCCGCTTCGTCCTTCGTCCGGGCGAACGCACAGGACCTGGTGGATCTCCAGATGACGTCGTTCGAAACCGACGGCCGACCCGGCCATGTAGAGCTTCCAGACCCGAGCGCGCTGCGCACCCACCTCTTCGACCGCCTCGTCGAACCGTTTGGTGAGATTGTCCATCCAGTGGCGCAGCGTGAGGGCGTAGTGCTCGCGCAAACTCTCCACGTGGCGCACCTCGAAGCCGTGGGCCTGGAACATGGAGACCATCGTGCCCACTTCGTGCAGTTCACCGTCGGGAAAGACGTAGCGCTCCATGAAGGGGCTGCCGATCTTGGACGGACCACGCATCCCGAGCGCCACTTGCAGTTGGCGAGAGGTCTGGGAGATCCTGGACGGGTCCGGGTCGTCGTCAAAGGACGCCGGGCGACCGATGGCGTGGTTGAGGAACCGTCCGCCGGGACGAAGCTGGTCGAACAGGATCTGGCTGTACCCCGAGAGCGAGCGCCGGCCCACGTGTTCGGACATGCCGATGGAACTGATGGCGTCAAAAGGCTCCTCCCTGACGTCACGGAAGTCCTGGAGGCGGAACTCCACCAGGTCCGACACGCCGGCCTGGCGTGCCATCTCGGTCGCGTAGCGCTGCTGGGGCTCTGAGAGCGTGACACCCACCACCGAAGCGCCGTAGGTCGTGGCGGCGTGGATACCCATCGCGCCCCAGCCACAGCCGACGTCGAGCAGTCGAGATCCGGGCTGCAGGTCGAGTTTCCGGGCGACGAGGTCGACTTTGCGCAGTTGGGCGCTCTCGAGCGTGTCGTTGGGAGTTCTGAAGACCGCGCACGAGTAGGTCATCGACGGCCCCAACACCATTTCGTAGAATCGATTCGACACGTCATAGTGGTGCGATATCGCCGCTCGATCACGGGCGCGACTATGGAGGGCGCCGCGCTGGCGCGCTTCGATGGCGGGTGGCGCAATGGGCTTGAGCGCTGACGCGCCGACGACGCGGAGCAGGGAGCGCAGGTTCGTGGCGTTGAGCAATTGGCGCGCCGGAGGGGCGGAGAGTCGAAAGAGCCCGTCGAGATCGCCGTCGATGTCGATGTCGCCGGCGACGTAGGCCCGCGCCATGCCCAGCTCGCCGGGGTGGGTCAGGACCCGGGTGATCGCGTCGCGACGAAGGATCTTGAGGGTGATGGCGCTCGCTGGGGACGTGACGCACGCTTCGGCGACGCTGCCGTCGTACGCCTCGACGCGAAACGGCAGTT
>DAIOEY010000035.1:0-13938 GCA_036745995.1 Acidimicrobiales bacterium
CATTCGTCGGTCGGCCACGGCACACCCGCAGGTTGGGGCGCGTACTTCGGGACAACGTGCGGAATAGCGGACATTCTCTCCCCTTCTGGTTCTAAGCAGTGTGGCACCAGCCACCCTGTCACACGCGCTGGGTACCGTGCTCGCATGACATCTTCGAGTGGGACCGAACGTGACCGGTACTTCTATCGATCGTTCAACGCCTCGAGGGTCAACCGCCGGAGCGTGAGCGCGTACCTCGTCGAGAGGATCGCCAACTCCACGGTGGTGGCGCGTATCGAACCGTTGGGCCTCATGCCCATGGCGCTCTGCGAGCAAGAGCTCACGATCGTGGGACTACGTCGCAACCTCGTCGTCGCGGGTAACTGGTCACTCACGACGAGTCGTCACCACGCCCGGGTACGTGTTCGCGCGGTGCCTATCGATACGCAGGGTGTCGGCGCGTCGCGAGGCCAGTAGGGTCCGCGGATTGATCCACAATTGTGGTCGAGACCGGCGTCGATCCGGTGACCTCACGCTTTTCAGGCGCGCGCTCTACCAACTGAGCTACTCGACCTAACCTCGTCACCCTTTCGGGTGTCGAGCGGACCTGACGGGATTTGAACCCGCGACCTCCGCCTTGACAGGGCGGCGTGCACTCCGAGCTGCACCACAGGTCCTCGGTGTTCTCGAAGTCAAGACTCCGAGACGCGAATCGTAAGTCTATACGGTGCCGCCACGTCGCTCGGCGGCCGCGGGGCGACCCAAATCACGCCCTCTCGTAGGATAGGGCGTGATTTTCGTGCCGCTGATCGGCGCTTCGATGACGCGCACCTCGTGAGTACGTCGGTGGTGCTCGCGGTACTGGCGGCGGGACTCATCCACGCCGTATGGAACGCGCTCGCGAAGAGCCTCCACGACCAGTTCGCCAGTTTTGCGCTGCTCAACATCGCCAGCGCGCTGCTCAGTTGGCTGGCGTGGCCCTTCATTGGACTCGCGAGGTCGGCGGCGTGGCCCTATCTGGGCGTCTCGGTCCTCTGCCACGTCTCGTACGAACTGTTCTTGATGGGCTCGTACCGACGCGCGGACTTCTCCCAGTCGTACCCGATCGCGCGCGGGGTCGCCCCCGTACTGGTCTCGTTCGCCGGTCTGGTGTTCGCCAATGAGCATCTGAACGCCAAGGGACTTTGTGGGGTGGGCGCGATCGTGATCGGCATCGTGGCGTTGTCGCTTCGTCGTGGCGACGCGTCGACCCGACAGCGAGGGGTTCGGTGGGCGTTGGCGACGGGTGTGGCGATCGCGACCTACACGGTCGTCGACGGTTTTGGCGTGCGCGCCAGTCACGACGCCCTGCGGTACGCGGCGCCACTCTTCGCGCTGCAGTCGACCCTCTGGTTGATCGGCGTCGTCGCGGTCCGACGACGCGACTGGTTGCCTTCACGACGCCAAATGACTATCGGCCTGACGAGCGGCGTGCTCTCGATCGGTGGCTACGTGATCGTGTTGTGGGCGCAGACGCGCGCACCGTTGGGCGTCGTGAGTGCGCTACGCGAGACCGGCGTGCTCTGGGCCGCACTCATCGGCGCCACGATCTTTCACGAGGGTCGACTGCGCCGGATACTGTTGCCCGCGGTACTGGTGAGCGTCGGGATCGGTGTTCTCGGCCTGAGTTGAGCCGAGAGGGCTTCTCGACCGAAGGCTGCCTCCGTCGACGCTGAAGTCTGCGTTACGTGACGAGCACGAGACAGAACGGATGGCCCACGGGATCGAGGTAGACGCGAAACGTGGTGCCCGGCTGGAACTCGGCCTTGGTGGCGCCGAGTGACAGGACGAACTCCTCGCCGACGTCGAGATCGGCGACGTCGAAGTCGAGGTGCAGTTGTTGGGGGATCGGCCCCTCGGGCCATTGCGGCGCGACGAAGGAGTCGACCTTTTGGAACGCGATGGTCGGTTGCCCTTCGTTCACCAGTTCAATCCAGGTGACGTCCGTGGGTGGAAAGTCGCCCAGTGGTTCGACCGCGAGACCCGAGAGTTTCGAATAGAAGTCAGCCAGTGTCAGTGGTTCGGGGCAATCGAGGGCCACGACGCGAAAGAGTGGGTTCATCATGGGGCCGATACTACCGACGCGACGCGTCTCAATGGGTTGAGCTTCCACGTTCTCGTGAGACGCCGGCCCAGTGGGTGCCGCACGTCCTTCGCCGATTATGGGATCGACGCCACGCTGTGGGGATAGTTACGGGCCGCTTCGCCGTACCACTGCGCCGACGGCTTCGGGGATCGTGCAAACGTCGTTCGGTCGACCGCGACGATGCCGAACTTCGGTCGGTAGCCGAACGTCCATTCGAAGTTGTCCAGCAATGACCACTGAAAGTAGCCGCGCACGTCCACGCCCTCGTCCTGAACCTCCTTGAGACCTCGTAGAGCTTCGAGGAGATAGCGAATCCGCTGGTCGTCGTCGTTGGTTCCGATGCCGTTCTCCGTGACGATGATGGGAAGGTCCGTGAACTGCGCGGCGCGACGAACCGTGTACTCGACGCACCGTGGCCAGAAGAGGTAGCCCATCTCGGTCCGTTCGCCGTCGAAGTTCTCGACGAGTCCGTTCGCGTCGATGATGATCTTGGTGTAGCACTGCACGCCGATGAAGTCGTCGCCGCTGCACGAGCGGAGGTACTCGTCCTCCATTTCCTGGCGCAACGAGTTCACGAGGTCGTCACCCCCGTCCACCGCCTCGTATTCCTGCATGGAGAGCGCGAACCCGATGGGGTAGTTGCCGGGTCCCTCGCGCAGCGCGTCACGCATCGCGACGTGGCACGCCCGCATCACCCGATTCACGTCGACGAACCGTTCCCAGCTGCTCACCTTCGGCGGGAAGCTGGCCATCAGGTATCCCATGAGCGCGACGATGTTGGGCTCGTTGACGGTGCAGGCAATCCCGATGCCGTCGCCGAGCGCCTCGCCGACCACTTTCGCGTAGTTCCCAATCCACTTGACGATCTCGGGACTCTCGAAACCACCCGCGTCGGCCACCCACAGGGGCAGGGTGAAGTGGTGCAAGGTGACCACGGGAAGGATCGAACGACGTCGGCAACCGGCAATGACGTCGCGGTAGTGCTCGAGCGCGGACTGGGAGATCTCACCTTTGGTGGGCTCGATGCGTGACCACTCGATGGAGAAGCGATAGGCGTTCAGTCCCAACGACTGGATAATATCCAGGTCCTCTTCGTAGCGGTTCCACGAGTCGCACGCGTCACCGCACGGTTCAGCGGTGCCGCTCTCGGGATCGCGTTCGAAACGATACCAGTCGGTATTGGCGTCGCCGCCTTCGATCTGGTAGCCCGAGGTAGCGGTGCCCCACAAGAACGCGTCGGGGAAGTGGATGTGGTCAGTGGTCATGGTAGAGAAACTAGAGCCACAGCGGCACCGTCGCGACTATTTCATCGAGCGACCTCCGCGTCGGCGTCGACGGGTCCCTCTCGTGGTCGAGACTACTTGTGGACGATGATGTAGAGACCCCACACCACGGACGCCGCGATCGCGGCGAGCGTGGCCGTCATCACGACGGCGTTGGTGGCCCGTACGGCGACGGTGGCGCCAACGCGGCGAAACTGCGACAGCGAGTAGACGCACACCGAGAACAGCACCACGATGCCGACCCCCAGAACGACGCTCGTGAGCAGCACCTGTCCGAGGGCGTGCCAGTCGATGAGGGGTGTCGGGGCCGCGGGGGGCGTCACGACTTACCCGCCGTCACCAGTTCGGCCGTCTTGGCCGACTTCTCGAACGCCTCGAGGTGCTCGCCCCAGTGGTCGTTCACGTTGCCCGCGTGGATCTGATCGCGCCGCGATCGGGCGAAGATGATGACGCAGTAGATCGCGAGGAGCGCCCCCATGACGAGTACGCCGACCGTGTAACCGAAGAGTCGCTCGCCGTAGAAGCTGGCGGCGCCGAAGACCGCCGCGCACGGCAACGTCAGCAACCACGCAACGCCGACGCGACCCGCGAGGGACCAGTGGACACTTCGCTTGCGCGTCCCCACTCCTGATCCGAGGATCGATCCCGTCGCCACGTACGTCGTCGAAAGCGGCATACCGAGGTGGCTCGACGAGAGGATGACCACCGACGAGGTCACCTGGGAGGCGAAGCCCTGGGTGGGGCTCAGTTTCGTGAATCCCTGACCCATCGTGCGAATGATCCGCCATCCTCCGATGAATGTTCCGAGCGCGATGGCAATACCGCAGAGCAGGACGACCCACTTGGGGGTGGCGCTGTTCGCGCCGAGTGTTCCGTTGGCGACCAGTGCCAGGGTGATGACGCCCATCGTCTTTTGCGCGTCGTTCGTACCGTGAGCGATCGAGAGCAGCGACGAAGAACCGATCTGGCCGACGCGCATCCCCCAGGACTTGGTCGTGTTGTCGGACTTCGCCGTGAGGTGACGCGAGATCGTGGTCGCCAGTGCGGCAATGAGCAAGGCGAAGATGGGCGCGGCGATCGACGGCGCGAGCACCTTTCCGGTGATGCCTCCCCAGATCACGGCGCTGCCGCCGGCGTGGGCCATCATCGCCCCGACCACGCCACCGATGAGCGCGTGACTCGAACTCGAAGGAATCCCGAAGTACCACGTCGTGACGTTCCACGCGATAGCGCCGATCAAACCGGCGAACACCACGGGCAGAATTATCTGTCCCTGCTGGACGATGCCGCTCGCCACGGTGGCGGCAACTTTGAGCGAGAGGAAGGCACCGACGAGGTTCAAGCAACTACTCAGGATCACGGCCATCCGGGGCTTGAGGGCACCGGTGGCGACCGTCGGCGCCACGGCGTTGGCCGTGTCATGGAAACCGTTCGTGAAGTCGAACGCCAGGGCCACGAGAATGACCAGCGCGAGCAGGAACGAGTTGTGCACCTTCCACTCTTAGCCCACTGCGAAAGGGCTCTCATCCGTGAAGTGACCCAGTTTCCCTTCTGTTGTCCTAGATTTCACCTTCGCGTTACCTTGGCCCGGTCGAGAGTTCAATTGTCCGGCGATGACCGCCGTCTTCATCTCCATGCTCCGGGACGTCTCGCTCGATCATGATCGCGAGCTCTTCGGACTGCTCAATGAGGTGCGAAGTGGCGCCTCCTTCGCGGACTCCGGTTCGGCGCTCTCAATCCCCTCGCGTCGAGGAACCACTGATCGTCAGCATCCCTCTCGGCGATAAGGTGCGACTAGAGGTCGACAAGAGGAGGCCGATATGCCCTATGGCTGGAACAACCACGGCGGAGGTCCTGGTGGGTGGATTCTCATGCTCATCGGAATGTTCGTCTTCTGGTCCATCTTCGCGTTTGTCATCGTCGCCGCTGTTCGATACTTCAGTAGCGGCCACCACCCTGCTGCGATGGCACACGGCACCGCGGCGCACGATTCCGCCATCGAGATACTCAAGACGCGCTTCGCGAAGGGCGAGATCGACGAGGCTGATTTCAAGGCGCGCCTCGCACTCCTGGAGGGTACGAAGTAACTCGCGCTTTCATGGAGGTCGGCCAAGCGTAGAGGTCAGTCAACTGATCCGACGATCGGAGCGCAAGGTGTCAGAGACAAGTGAGCACTGGGACTCGATCTACGGTTCGCACCCGAGTTCCAGCGTCAGTTGGTACCAGCGCGAGCCGACGGTTTCGCTGCGACTGATCACCGCCAATTCCTCGAAGGAGTCGTCCGTTCTGGACGTGGGCGCGGGGACGTCCCAACTCGTCGATCGACTCATGGCGCTCGACTATGAAGACGTGACGCTGCTGGACGTGTCGGCCGCGGCGCTGTCGGAAGTGACCGGTCGCCTCGGCGAATGCGGAGGTCGGATCACGTACGTCGTCGGTGACGTGCTGCGCTGGTCGCCCGGACGGGTCTATGACGTGTGGCACGACCGCGCGGTCTTCCATTTCCTCACGAGTTCGCAGGATCAGGCGCGCTACGTCGGCGTCGCGGCTGGCGCACTACGGACCGGAGCGAAACTGGTGATCGGCGTGTTCGCCAATGACGGGCCCACCGAGTGCTCAGGTCTTGAGGTTCGAGGATTCCAGGCGGACGATATCGAGCGACTCTTCGGCGACTTCTTTGCGATGGAGTTTGACGAACGTGAACTGCACGTGACGCCCGCGGGCGCACGCCAGTCGTTCATTTGGGCGGTGTTGCGTCGTAGGGGAAACTGAAGGACAACTCGAGTCCACCGAGCGCGCTCTTGGCCGTCGACATCGTTCCTCCCATCGACGTGGCGATATCGCCCATGATGCTCATGCCGAGGCCCGATCCCCCCGACGTGCGCGACCTCGAGTCGTCGAATCGTTGGAATCGCTCAGGTCGGTTCCCGTAGGAACTTTCGGGCATCCCGGGACCCGCGTCTTCGAAACACAGCACGAGACGCGTTCGCTCGATGAACAGTGAGACCTTTACCGCGTCGGTCTCACCGGTGTGGCGGGCAATGTTGCCAAAGGCGTTGAGGATGAGTCGCTCCAAGAATTCACCTCGCCCGGTGACCCACACGTCGTCTTGGATCGCCGTGGTCACGTTTCGTTGCGGATGGTCCGTCGCGAAATCACTGGTCACCGTGCGGACCGTCGTGCTGAGATTCACCGATGTTCCTTCAAGGATCGGCACCTCGCTCACCTCGGCGAGGAAGAGCAGATCGTTCACCAGGACGTCCATCCGGCCCACCTCCCTTTGGACCCGATCAAGCGCCCGCAATCGCTGTTCGTCGGTGACCTGGGTGTTGGAGAGTAGTTCGGCGTAACCCTTGATCACCGTGAGCGGTGTGCGCAACTCGTGCGAGGCGTCGCCGATGAATTGCTGGGTTGCCTTGGTGATCCGCTGTTCGGTCTCGATCGTCCTCTGAAGGGACTGGACCATTCGCGCGAGTGCCGTCTGGAGCTCTCGGATGTCAGAGCTTCCGATCGCCGGAGGAATTGAGTGATCGACGTCACCGTGGGCCACGGACGTGGCGAAGGAGATCAGCTGCTTGATGATCCTCAAATCGCGTCGCATGAAGAGACGGGCGGTGACGCCCATCGCGATTGCGGCGATGAGACCGACGAGGACGGTTCGCTCCACCAGTTGGTGTTCGCGGCTGGCGATCCCCGAGGTCGACTCGGCGACCACCAGGTAGTCGCCACCGCCGATGCCGATCGACCGGTAGCGAAAGCCGCCGAGGTCCGACGATGAGCGAATAGCGCCGATCGACCTCGTGACGTCAGACTTCGTCGGCGATTTCGTCATCGCCACGTCGCCAGTGGCGATTTGGGTCACCTTCCCGTTGGGTCCGACGACGTCCATCGTGACGTCGTAATTGTTCTGCTGGACGATGCTGAGCGCACTGCTGAGCGTCGTCAGTGGATGACCCGATCCGCTCGCGATCACCGCGTTGATGGTGTTGTCGAGTGAGGAGTAGTCAGCTCGTGAACTGGTCGCGACGGCGAACCAACCCACGAGCAGTGCGACCACGGTCGTGATGGCGATGAGCAGTACGGTCAGCCGAGTGGACAGCGTCATTGCGAGCTGGCAGAGTCAACTAACTTGAAGCCGACGCCTCGGACCGTTACGATCGGCGCAAAGCCGTCGCGGTGGATCTTCTTTCGCAGATAGGAGATGTACGTGTCGAGAACCGACGTTTCTGATTCGAAGTCGATGTCCCACACTTCGTTGAGCAATTGCTCTCGGGTGAGAAGACGATTCTTTCGTGCCATCAAGATCTCGAGCAACCGAAACTCGGTGGCCGACATCTCGATTGCCTCGCCGTCATAGACCACTTCGTGGCGATCGACGTTCATCGTCAGGGCGCCGCAGTGGTAGGCAAGATCCTCTTCGACGGTGACACTCGTCCGTCGAAGGATCGCCGCGACGCGCAGGAGAAGCTCCTCCAGGCTGAAGGGTTTGCGAACGTAGTCGTCGGCCCCGACACGAAGCCCTCGAGCGACGTCAGTGGCCGAGTCGCGCGCGGACAGGAGGAGTACCGGCGTCGCACCCCCCTGGCTGCGCACTGTTTCGATGAACTCGAATCCGTCCATCGTGGGCATGTTGATGTCGACGATGCAAAGGTCGAACTCCCGGCTCTTCCACAGTTTCATGGCCTCGGCGCCGTCTGAGGCCGCCTCGGGTTCGTATCCGGCAATCCGCAAGGCGTCGCACAACAGGTCGCGCACGCCGGCTTCGTCGTCGACGACGAGAATGGTTGGCAAGAACGGCACCTCCTATGGAGGCGAGCGTACTGGGCGATCCACCAGGGCGTCGTTGCGCCCTCGTACGCGGCAGATCTCGCAGCAAAGTATCGGCCCTTTCACAACGTTTTCACAACCTCCATTAGTACGATTCAGGTTGTTCAGATAAAGGAATTCAGTATGAGGACATGGCTCGCCCGGATCGGTGCAGCATTGGCGCTGGCCGTCACGCTCGGTGCCGTGATCCCCGCCACCGCCTACGCCGGGTCGAGTGGAACGACCACCACGACACAGTTCCCTGGTCCGCACTTCGGTCCGATGACGCAGAAGCAGTTCCGTAATGCGGAGAAGGTCATCAATCACAAATTCGAAGCCGCAGTTCAGGCGGCGCAAGCGCAACTCATCGCGGCACTTATTGCGGCCCACAACCCTGGGGCTCGCAGCACCGCCCGTGCGCAGTTCCGCCTCGCCGTCATCTCGGCGTCGTCGGATCGAGATGCCGCGTTGGTGCAACTCGGCGCGCCTCCGACTGGCACGCATGGTTACAAGGGTGCCAACACCGGCGACTGAAGAAGGTCGCAGTCCTCTACCTCGCGTTTTTCCTCGAGTCTCCCTTTTCTGAAGTGGGCCTCCCGTACGGCGCCACCTCTCGCCCGTAACACCTTGGGTTGACGGCGTGGCGTGAATGAACGATCCGCCATTCGCCGTGGCGACCTAGAGTCCTCGCTCCTGGCGAAAATCGCCGACGACCGCGTTAGCGTGGCCGTGCCCCATGCCGTGCGCCGTCTTCAGGAAGTTGACCATCTCCATGTGCTTTTGAAGGCCCGAGGTTTCAAGGAGTGCTTTCCAGCGCGATATCGGCTCGCCACACTTCTTCTCTATCGACGGAAAGTAGGACTTCGGTCCGTACACCTTTTCGGCCATGGCGTCATGGTGCCAATGGTTGGCGTCGAACCAAGTTCCCCTTCCTTGAGAAGAGCCGCTCGGCCGTGGCCTATCGCCGAGCGGTGCGCTCGCCGTTGCGCGGCGAGTGATTGGCCGCCGCCATTTTTGCCGGTGTAGCCTTCGCACATGTTTCGAGGGGGAGCCGGGAAATGTCCAGTCTGACGACACCCTCTGCTCCTCTGACTGACACCGAGCAAGGGATCGTGTTGCGCGGCGTGACCAAACATTTTGGATTGCACGCCGCCGTGCGTCACGTTGACCTCGATATCGCGCGCGGTGAGTTCTTCACGATGCTCGGCCCGTCGGGTTCGGGTAAGACGACGCTGCTGCGACTCATCGCGGGATTCGAGGTGCCCGACGCCGGCACGATCTCGTTGCGAGGCGTCGACGTCACGGGCAAACCTCCTTATCAGCGCGGCGTCAACACCGTCTTTCAGGATTACGCCCTCTTCCCGCACTTCTCGGTCGCGGACAACGTGGGCTACGGGTTGCGCGTTCGTCGTGTCGCGCGCGCTCAACGAGACGACCGCGTGACCGCGGCGCTCGAGATGGTGCGGATGAGCGACTTCGCGGGCCGCAAGCCAGCCCAACTCTCTGGAGGCCAGCGTCAACGTGTAGCCCTGGCGCGCGCAATCGTGAACGAGCCGGAGGTCCTGCTCCTGGACGAGCCGCTCGGCGCGCTCGACTTGAAGCTGCGCCAGGAGATGCAGGTTGAGCTCAAGCGGATCCAACGCCAGATCGGTATCACCTTCATCTACGTGACGCACGATCAGGAGGAAGCCCTGACGATGAGCGATCGGCTCGCGGTCTTTCGTGACGGCCAGATCGAACAGATCGGCCCACCGGCCGAGGTCTACGAGCGACCGGCCACCGAGTTCGTCGCGTCCTTCGTCGGCACGTCGAACGTCATCATGACGCCGGGCGGTCGGGCGGTCTTGCGGCCCGAGAAGATCGATCTCAGTGAGGGGCCGGCTCCGTCGGGACGAATCGGCGCCCCCGGGCGTGTGGTCGACGTTGCCTACCTGGGCATGCTGACGCGATTCACCGTGGAACTCGGCGACGGTAAGTTGATGACGGCCGTTCGCCAAAACCGATCGACGGGCAATGACAGGGATTCGCTCCTGCCCGGCCGCGAGGTCACGGTCTCCTGGGACCTCGCCGACGCGTTCCCCCTAGCAACTATGTTCGACCCTGAAAGTCAGAGCGGACAATCAATAAAGGAGCATCATGAATAGTTCACGAATTCGGCGAGGGGCTGGGGCCGGCGTCGCCACCTTGGTGCTGAGCCTCGTTGCCGTGCCGATGACGTTCATTGGCTCGGCCGGCGCGGCACTGAGTACGCCGCCCACCCAGGGTATGGCCCCGCAGCAGTCCGTGGGCAAGGGCGAAGGCACCTTGAATCTCATCGCGTGGGAGGGCTACGCCCAGCCCCAATGGGTCACTCCGTTCACCAAGGCCACCGGCTGCAAGGTCAACGTCAAGTACGCGGGTAGTTCGAGCGAGATGGTGTCGCTCATGGCCAACGGCGGTGGCCACCAGTACGACCTCGTGTCGGCCTCGGGCGACGCCGACTTGCGCTTGATCTACGGCGGCAACGTGAAGCCCATCAACATCAAGCTCATCCCGTCATGGAACCAGTTCCGGCCCTTCTTGAAGGCGCCGTCGTTCAACACCATCAACGGACGCCACTACGGCATCAGTTACGAGTTCGGTCCGAACGTGCTCCTGTACTCGAAGAAGACATTCCCCACTGCGCCCGCGTCGTGGTCGGTCCTGTACAACTCGAAGTACAAGGGCAAGGTGACGGTTCCCGACAATCCGATTCAGATCGCCGACGCCGCGCTCTACCTGTCCAAGTCCAAGCCCTCCCTGGGCATCACCGACCCGTACGAGTTGACCCAGGCACAGTTCACCGCCGCGGTGAACCTGTTGAAGTCCGAGCACCCGTTGATCAAGAAGTACTGGGACCTCGCCAGTCAGGAGATCTCACTCTTCCAAAACGGTTCGGTAGTCGTCGGGGCCGCGTGGCCGTACCAGACGAACACGCTTCAGGCGGCCGGCGCCAAGGTCGCCGACACCATTCCGAGTGAAGGCGCGACCGGCTGGGCGGACACCTGGCTGCTCGCCACGAACGCTCCGCACCCCAACTGCGCCTACAAGTGGATGGCGTACGTGTCGACACCGAAGATCCAGGCGCAAGAAGCGATCTACTTCGGTGAGACGCCGGCCAACACCCAGGCGTGCGCGATCATGAACACGCTGCAGAAGGGTGGCTGCGCCGCGTACCACGCCAACGCTCCCGAGTCGTACTTCTCGACGATCAAGTTCTGGAAGACGCCACTGTCGACGTGTGACAACGGCAAATCGAACTGCGTCGACTTCACTCAGTGGCAACAGGCCTGGACGCAGATCATAGGGTAGGTCGCCTTGTCGACTGAAGTGCGTTTTCGTCAACGAGCAGGGGCGGCGCTGTGGCGCCGCCCCTGGCTTCGTGGCGTCCTGACGCTCTCGCCGCCGTTGCTCTGGTTCCTTGTGGTGTACCTCGCCTCACTGGTCACGATGCTCGTGACGGCCTTCTTCACGGTCAACTCGCTCACCGGCAACGTGGTGTACCAGTGGACGTGGTCGAATTTCTCCCAAATCTTCACGCAGGGGGTCTACGGGCAGATCATCTTGCGAACGCTGCTGATGGCGGTCGTCGTGACGATCACCGACGCGCTGGTGGCGTTGCCCTTCGCCTTCTTCCTCGCCAAGATCGCCAGTCGACGGTGGCGCCAAGTACTGCTCGCGATGCTGCTGCTCCCGTTGTGGGCGAGCTACCTCGCCAAGGTGTACGCGTGGATCAACATCCTCTCGGACAAGGGCGTGTTGCCCGGTATCGAATCGCGCCTGGGATTGCCGACGACCCACATCGCCTATTCGAACATCGCGATGTGGATCGTCTTCAGTTATCTCTGGTTGCCCTTCATGATCGTGCCGATCTACGGCGCCTTCGAGCGCGTACCCGATTCCTTGCTGGAGGCCTCATCGGACCTGGGTGGCGGAACGTGGTCGACCTTTCGCTGGGTGCTCCTGCCGATGGTGTTGCCCGGCATGGTCGCCGGGTCCATCTTCACGTTCTCGCTGACGCTGGGCGATTTCATCACGCCTCTGCTGATCGGTGGGTCGAACTCGAACTTCATCGGCAATGCCATCTACGACAGTGCGATCAATGGCGGCAATCTGCCCTTCGCCGCGGCGCTGGCCTTTGTCTCGATCGCCATCATGGCCGTGTACCTGCTGCTCGCGCGCTTCGCGGGCGCCTTCGAGGCGCTATGAAGCTCTCGCGCTTTACGAGAGGAGGGTTTGCCGCGTTCGCGGCCCTCGTGGTGATCTTCCTGATCGCCCCGCTGCTCGTCATCATCCTCTTCGCGTTCGACGCGTCCAACGTCCAGACGTTCCCGATTCATCACTGGACGCTGTCGTGGTTCTCGGTCGCGTGGCACGACCCCGCGGTTCGCAGTTCCCTGTGGCTGAGCGTTAGGGCGGGCGTTCTCGCTACGATCATCGCGCTCATCCTCGGGACCCTGGTCGCCTTTGGGATCCACCGATTTCGCTTCTTCGGACGCGACACGGTGTCGCTGCTGCTGGTGTTGCCCATCGCGTTGCCCGGCATCGTCACCGGTTTGGCCCTGCAATCGGCGTTCAATCTCGCCGGCGTTCCCTTCTCGCTCTACACGATCGTGATCGGCCACGCCACGTTCTGCATCGTGGTGGTGTTCAACAACGTCGTCGCACGACTGCGGCGGACGTCGATGTCGTTGATCGAAGCGTCGGCCGACCTCGGCGCCAGTCCGTTGCAGACCTTCCGGTTGGTGACCATGCCAATGCTGTCTACGGCGATCATCGCGGGCGCGCTCCTCGCCTTCGCGCTGAGTTTCGACGAAGTCATCGTGACGACGTTTACCGCGGGCGCGCAGAATACATTGCCGTTGTGGATCTTCGGCGCGATTCGCCTGGGTCAGCAGTTGCCCGAAGTCAACGCCGTCGTGGTCGGCGTGCTCATCCTCACGTTGGCGCCGATCGCGTACGCCGCGCGCATTTCGAGTGGCGAGCGAGTCGGATCGTCGGTGCGTTCGTCGCCGTAGTCGTTACGGCATCGCTGGATTCATTGACGCAACGTTCGCCGATACGAGTCGGAGATCCACGTTGGGCCAGTGTTACCATGTCGAGCATCGAGCATCGAGCATCGAGCATCGAGCATCGAGCATCGAGCATTGAGGGGACGAGCGGATGCGTGGCCACTGCACTTGGGATCTTCCCCGGCCAGGGCGTAGTCGCGGACACGTCGGTCCAGGTTGGCGTCAATGACGGACCTCGAGCCAATGAGCAGCGTGGCCAAGTCCGAGATTGCGCCGTCCAGGAGCCGCACCTTCGCCCGACGCGTTCTTGCGGTTCTGTTGCTTACTCTCTCGAGCGTGCTCTTCCTCTTGGCTGGATGGACCAACGTCGCGTCGTCCCTCGCCGGGTCACCCAAGGCGACCGCCGACGCCATTCTCGCGGTCGTGACCAGCACCAACGTTCGCCACGCCGTGGCGGTCAAGTTGGTCGATCAAATCAGAAAGGACAGCAGTGGCGCGACCAGTCAGGCCATTGCACAGCATCGCGCACAACTCGTGGTCGCCGTCGAGGGCATCATCGCCGACCCGGTCACGCAACGTATCGCCCGCGCCGACTTCGTGCGGGCCTACGACGCGCTCGCGGCGCACCGCACTGAACGGATCGACCTTCGTCCGCTGATTTACCGGTTCACCCAGGTGATGCACGCGATCGATCCTCAGATCCCGCTGAAGCCGG
>DAIOEY010000036.1:0-13887 GCA_036745995.1 Acidimicrobiales bacterium
CAGTGCCCGCAACCGTCGTAGTCGGAACCCAGTGGGGTGACGAGGGCAAGGGAAAATTGACCGACCTCCTCGCGCGCGAGATGGACATGGTCATTCGATACCAGGGGGGCCACAACGCCGGCCACCGGATCGTCGTCAACGGCGAGGCCTTCGCCCTCCAGCTCGTGCCCTCGGGCGTGCTCTATCCGCACATCACCCCGGTGATCGGCAACGGTGTCGTGGTGGACCCGGCCGTCCTGTTGGCTGAGCTCGACAGCCTCAGTGCCAAGAACGTCGACGTGTCACGGCTCGTCGTCTCGGGTAACGCGCACTTGATCATGCCCTACCACCAAGAACTCGATCGGTTGACCGAGCGGTTCCTGGGCAAGAACGCCCTGGGCACGACCAAGCGGGGCATCGGTCCCGCCTACGCGGACAAGTCGTCGCGGGTCGGTCTACGCGTCCAGGACCTGCTCGACGCCAAGATCTTTCGTCAGAAGCTCGACGTCGTGTTGCACGAGAAGAACCTGATCCTCACCAAGATCTACAACCGTCTCCCGATGAGCGCCAAGGACATCGGCGAGAAGTATCTCGACGAACTCGCGCCACGGCTGGCGCCAATGATCGCCGACACGGTCACCATTGTCCACGACGCGCTCGCCAAGGGCCAACGTCTCCTCCTCGAAGGCGCCCAGGCCACCTTCCTCGACCTCGACCACGGCACCTACCCCTTCGTGACCTCGTCCAACCCCGTCGCCGGGGGAGCGTGCACGGGATCGGGACTCGGTCCGCGCGACCTGAGTTCGATCGTCGGCATCGCCAAGGCCTACGTCACCCGTGTCGGTGCCGGACCGTTTCCCACCGAACTCGACGGAGAACTGGCCGAACTGCTCGTCGAACGTGGCCACGAGTTCGGAACCAACACCGGGCGCCGTCGCCGGGTCGGCTGGTTCGACGCGGTGATGGCTCGCCAGGCGGTGCGGCTCAACTCGCTGACCGAGATCGCGCTCACCAAACTCGACGTCCTCGACACGCTCGATGAGATCATGGTGTGCGTGGGTTACGAGGCCGGTGGCGTGCGCTACGAGCATCCCCCGTACCACCAGTCGGTTCTGCACGAGGTGACGCCGATCTACGAGGTTCTGAAGGGCTGGCGGAGCGATCTCACGGCGTTCACCGAGTACGAGCAGTTGCCCTCGGCGGCGAAGGACTACGTGACGTTCCTGGAGGACACCATCGGCGTGCGGATTTCGGTCGTCGGTGTGGGCCCGGGCCGAGAGCAGTTCGTTCGACCGTCGTGAGGCGTGTCGTCGTCGTCGGATCAGGCGCCCGAGAGCACGCGCTGGCGTGGGGACTGGCCAAGAGTGCCGACGTGGTGGTGACGCCGGGCAGTGAGGGCATCGCGGCCCACGGTATCAACTGTGTGGCGACCCCGGCGACACAGCTCGACGCCGAACTCTTTGTCATCGGCCCCGAACAGCCTCTCGTCGAGGGCCTCGCCGACCTCCTGCGCGCTCAGGGAAAGACCGTCGTCGGACCCGGCGTCGACGGCGCGATGTTGGAGGGTTCGAAGGTGTTCATGAAGGAGTTCCTCGCCGCGGCCGGCGTGCCCACGGCGGCATTTGGATCGTTCAGTGACGAGAAGAGCGCGTTGGCGTTCTTGGGCACCATGGACCCGCCCTACGTCATAAAGACCGACGGACTTGCCGCGGGCAAAGGGGTCCTCGTCACCGACGATTTCGATCTGGCCCGCGAGGACGTGCGTGAGAAACTGAGCGGCGCCGCCTTCGGCGACGCCGGTACGACCGTCGTCATCGAAGAGGGACTGCGCGGTGAGGAGTGTTCTCTGCTCTTTCTCTGTGACGGATCGGGCGCGCTGGCACTGGCGCCGGCGAAGGACTACAAGCGTGTCGGCGACGGTGACGCTGGCGCCAACACGGGCGGCATGGGGGCGTACGCGCCCATGGCGTCGATGAGTGACGAGCAGGTGAAGGACGTCCACGCGCGCGTCGTGGTGCCGACGCTCGATGAGCTGCGCCGGCGCGGCATCGACTTTCGCGGCGTGCTCTACGCCGGGCTCATGCTTACCCAGAACGGTCCGAAGCTGCTCGAGTACAACGTCCGATTCGGCGATCCCGAGGCCGAGGTGCTCGTCCCCGTGTTCGGCGGGGATCTCTTCGATCAACTCTTGGCGGTGGGCGAGGGCAGGCTTGGCGAGGCGTCCGTCGCCGCGTCGGGTGCCGCCGTGACGGTCGTACTGGCGTCGCACGGCTATCCCGAGAACCCTCGACGCGGTGACGTCATCGACGGTCTTGGTCGTGACGGACAGTTGGCGCAGTACGTCGACGGGGTGGTCGTGTTCCACGCCGGCACGAAAAGTAGCGCCCCCGGTGTCTTCGAGACCGCGGGCGGTCGGGTGTTAGCGGTGACCGGGATGGCCCCCACGATTCGAGAGGCCCGCCGTCGCGCGTACGAGGCGGCATCACTCATAACCTTTGAGGGCATGGTTATGCGCACCGACATCGCCCGCGAAGCGGTCTAAAGGAGAAGGATGATCCCCAGGTACTCCCCGAACGACGTCGCGGCGCTCTTCAGCGATGAGCACCGTTTCGACACGATGCTGGAGGTCGAACTGTTGGCCGCCGAAGCCCTCGCTGAGCAGGGCGT
Source organism: Acidimicrobiales bacterium (assembly GCA_036745995.1). Taxonomy (GTDB): domain Bacteria; phylum Actinomycetota; class Acidimicrobiia; order Acidimicrobiales; family RAAP-2; genus RAAP-2. The sequence continues at coordinate 2,647 of DAIOEY010000036.1, forward strand.
GCTGCCGTCGAGCGACGTGCGGACGCTCCGTGTCCGCCGGCCCGTCGTCGACGCTTCCTTCGTGGCCGAGGTCGACGAGCGCGAACTCGTCACGAACCACGACACCGCCGCCTTCGTCGACGTGGTCCAAGCGAGGATCGGCATGCCCGAGGGGGCCTGGATCCACTACGGCTTGACGTCGTCGGACGTCGTGGACACGGCGCTCTGTCACACGCTCACGCTCGCCATGGACATCGTCATCGTCGAGGCGACGGCGCTGCGCGACGCGTTGACGCGGCGCGCGGTGGAGACGATCGACTGGCCCATCATCGGGCGCACGCACGGGATGCACGCCGAGCCGACGACCTTTGGCGCGAAGTTCTCCCTCTTCGCCCTGCAGGTTCAGCGCGACCTTGAACGCGCCCAGCGCGCGCGAACGTCGATTGCGGTGGGCAAACTCTCGGGTGCCGTGGGCACGTTCTCGAATATCGACCCGAAAGTCGAGGAGTACGTTTGTCGCCGCATGGGTCTCACGCCAGTCCCCGCGACCCAGGTCATCGCCCGGGACCGCCACGCCGAAGTGCTCTACGCCTGCGCGTCACTCGGCACGTCGATGGAGCAGTTCGCGCTCGAGGTGCGCCACCTCGCTCGCAGCGAGGTCGGTGAGGTCGAAGAGCCCTTCGCCAAGGGTCAGAAGGGATCGTCGGCGATGCCGCACAAGCGAAATCCCGTCCTCTCTGAACGACTGTGCGGACTCGCGCGCGTGCTGCGCGGTTACCTCCAGGCCGGTCTCGAGGACGTGGCACTCTGGCACGAGCGCGACATCTCGCACTCGAGCGTGGAGCGCGTCATCCTGCCCGACGCGCTGCAACTCACTGTCTACATGTTGCGCAAGGCCACGGGACTGGCCGACGGACTCGTGCTGCACCGCGAGCGGGCACTCGAGAACCTGACCGAAGGGTCACTCGGTTTGGTGTTCTCCCAGTCGGTGCTGCTGGCGCTCGTTGCGTCGGGCATGTCGCGCGACGACGCCTACCGCGTCGTGCAGAACGCCGCGCGCCTTGCAATCGACGAACGTCGGAACTTTCGTGACGTCATCGAGAGTGACGACGCGGTCACGCTCAGTAATGCCGCGATAGCGACGATTTTTGATCCGCAACGCCTCCTTGTCCACCGCGGGCGATTTCTCGATGCGCTGACGTGGCGCTCGTGAGCGTGCTCGACCTTCGCCACCTCTACTCGGGCAAGGTCCGCGACCTCTACGAGGTCGACGGCGACCACCTCTTGATGGTGGCGTCGGATCGAATGAGCGCCTTTGACGTCGTGATGAGCGAGTCAATACCCGAAAAGGGCCGGGTGCTCACCGGACTGACGAATTTCTGGGTGCACGAGTTCGCCGACGGTGTGCCCTCGTCGCTCGTCACGTGCAACCCCAGCGAGATCGAGTCCTTCGTCCCAGGATTCCTCGCGCACCACGGATGGCACGGACGAACCATGCTGGTGCGCCGGGCCGAGATGCTGGCGCTCGAATGCATTGTCCGTGGGCGCCTCGCCGGACAGGCCTTCGACGAGTACGCCGCCCAGGGGACGGTGCACCAGATGGCGGTCCCGTCGGGACTACGCCTGACCGATCCGTTCCCTCAGCCGATGTTCACGCCGTCCACCAAGGCCGCGACCGGTCACGACGTCAACATCGACCTGCACGCCGCCGAGGCCATCGTCGGCACCGCGGCACTCGCCGAGGCGCAACGGCTATGTCTCGACCTCTTCTCCCGGGCGGTCGCCGTCATGGCGTCGGTCGGCCTGGTGCTCGCCGACACGAAGTTCGAGCTGGGCTACGTCGATGGCGAGCTCGTCGTCTGTGACGAGGTGCTCACCCCGGACTCGTCGAGGATATGGCCCGCCGACCTTGTTCGTTCGGGCGAGACACCACCCTCGTTCGACAAGCAACCGTTCCGCGACTGGCTCACGAGTCAACAGTGGGATCGCACGCCGCCACCGCCGACGGTTCCCGACGACGTCATCGACGTCACGTCACGCCGCTACGTCGCGGCGTACGAGCGGGTGACCGGGCGTTCGCTCGCTGACTGGTACGGTGCGTAGTCGTGAACTTCTCCGTGATCGTCGAGGTGGCCCTGCGAGAGGGTATCGCCGATCCCGAAGGAGCCACCATCGAGCGCGCCCTTCCCGCACTGGGATTCACCGGGGTGACGAACGTCCGTGCCGGCAAGGCGTTTCGCTTCGACGTGGAGGCTGCTGACGAGGACTCGGCACTCGAGAAGGCGACGGCCATGGCCGAGCGTCTGCTGTCGAATCCGGTCATTGAGAACGCCACCGCGCGCAGCGCGGCGAAGGACTGAGCCGTGCAACGCGTCGGTATCGTCATCTTTCCCGGATCGAACTGCGAGTACGACGCCGAGGCGGCGATGAACCAACTCGGCGCGACGGCCGAGTTCGTGTGGCACTCGGCAACCGATCTCTCCGGTTTCGACGGCGTGATCCTGCCCGGAGGCTTCGCTCACGGTGACTACCTTCGCCCTGGCGCACTCGCCCGGTTCTCTCCGGTGATGGACGCGGTGGCGCGCTTCGCGGCCGACGGCGGCTCGGTGCTCGGCATCTGCAATGGATTCCAGGTCCTCACCGAGGCCGGCATGCTGCCCGGCGCGCTGCAAAAGAATCGTGGCCTGACGTTCCTCTGCCAGCCCACGACGTTGATCGTCGCGTCCACGGCGTCGGTATTGACGCGTAACGCGACGAAGGGTCAGGAACTACGAATTCCCATCAATCATTTCTCGGGTGCGTACACCTGTGACGACGCGACCTACGCCTCGCTCGAGGAGAACGATCAGATCGTGTTGCGCTACAAAGACAATCCGAACGGATCACGCGGCGACATCGCGGGCGTCGCGAACCCGCAAGGCAACGTCGTAGGACTCATGCCGCACCCCGAACGCGCGATGTCGACGTTGCTCGGAAGCGTTGACGGACGGGTACTGCTCGAGAGTTTCCTCTCCGTGCCCGTCGCCGTCTCCTAGCTTCGGGCCCGCGTGATGCCGGCACGTTTCAAGACTTCGGCACTCACGCCGAGTTCGCGAAACGCGCTGTAGCCAATGCCGTTGCGCGTCGAATAGGACTTGGCGATCTTCACGAATTCCTTCTCGAGACCGGTGAGGTCGATCCTCGAAGTCAGACGTTCGCGCTCGGCAACCAGGTCAAAGCGCCTCTGGGTGAGTTCCAGTTTGCGGATCGGCGAGGCACCACCGATCTCCCTGTCGATGTGGGCGATCTGAATGTTGATCGATTCAGGCGTTCGCTTGCGTCCACGTTTTCCCTTGCCGGCCGTGATGGCCTCAAGGTACTTGCTGACGACGCGCGATTCCTTTCGACCTTGGGCCAACTTGGCTTTGTGGTCGGCGCTCATCGAACGTTTTGCGGGCTTCCTCGCCGCTGCTTTCTTCACTGCTGTAGCCATGGTTCTCCGGGGTCTAGGGGGATCCATTAAGTGAGTGAGACATCAAAACCTCGTGACATTCACCTTGATAATCGCTCCATTAATAGTTTTGATTCCACATCAATTTCATATCATACTTTAACGCGATTTTCCAATTTATGAGCGATATAGGTTCTGAACTAGTGATTTCCATCTCTTTGATCTATTTCACCCAACGGTCACTTCCAAATGTGAAATTACGGAAGTAATAGAGGCGCTATAACAATTATTTCTGGAATCTGCTGTGGAGCTTATGTAATCGCTGATCTCCCAATTGTTCCTACACCATTGCTCTCGACAATCAGCACGAGCGTGGTCGCGCAACTTCGCGCCGGATGTCGCGACCGCAGCGTCGGCGCCGATGGTACAACATCTCCACCGCTCTCAGGGCGACGCGACGCGACGTCGTCGGCCGGTAGTTTGGTGGGGTGAGTAGCGTCCCCGATCAGTTGCACCGAGCGCTGGGTCTCACCGATTCGGAACTGGACGATATTCGCCACGTTCTTCTCCGGGACCCGAATCCGCTGGAACTGGCGCTTTACGGGGTGATGTGGAGCGAGCACTGCTCCTACAAGTCCTCGCGCCTGCACCTTCGCCGCCTTCCCACCGAAGCACCGCACGTGCTTGTCGGTCCCGGCGAGAACGCCGGCGTCATTGACGCCGGGGACGGTATCGCGGTCGCGATCCGCATCGAGAGCCACAATCATCCCTCCGCCATAGAGCCCTACCAGGGCGCCGCCACCGGGGTTGGGGGGATCTTGCGCGACGTCTTCACGATGGGCGCGCGGCCGCTGGTCGTCATGGATCCGTTGTTCTTTGGAGAGTTGACCGACGCGCGTCAGCGCTGGCTGGTCGAGGGAGTGGTGTCGGGGATCTCGGGTTACGGTAATTCGGTCGGCGTGCCGACGGTCGGCGGTGAGTTGACCTTCGACGAGTGCTACGCCTCGAATCCGTTGGTGAACGTACTGTGCGCCGGCGCGCTGCCGACCGAGCGGTTGGTGCTCGGTGTCGCTTCGGGTGTTGGCAATCTGGCCGTGCTGCTCGGTTCGTCGACGGGCCGCGACGGGATCGGCGGCGTCTCGGTTCTGGCGTCCGCCGGATTCTCGGGTGACGACGGCGCCGCGTCGCTCGACGACGCCAAGCGGCCGAGCGTCCAGGTAGGCGACCCCTACGAGGAGAAGCGACTGATCGAGGCGTGTCTCGCGCTCCTCGACGACCGTTTGGTGGTCGGCATCCAGGACCTCGGCGGAGCCGGATTGGTCTGCGCCACGAGCGAGACCGCGGCGCGCGGTGGGGTCGGCATGGACGTTGACGTCACTGCCGTGCCGCTGCGCGAGCCCGGCATGCAGCCCTTCGAGATAATGACCTCGGAGAGTCAAGAACGCATGCTCGCCATCGTGACGCCCGAGAACTGGCCAGCCGTTGCCGAGCTCTGCACCAAGTGGGAGGTGCGCGCCAGCGTCGTGGGGCTCGTCGTCGAACCGGACCTCGACGAGCAGGGGAACAAGGTCGGATTCCTGAGAATCCGTCGCGGATTCGACGGTGAAATACTGGCCGAGGTGCCCGCCGCGTCGCTCGCCGACGAGGCGCCGCTCTACGACCGTCCGATGCGCCGCCCCCTCGACCTCGACGCGATCCACGCGGACGACCCGACCGACGACGAGCCCGTGGGTTCGCCGAACGACGACCTCCTGGGACTGTTGATCGACCCGGCGTGGGTCTACCGCCAGTACGACTCGCAGCTCTTTCTCAACACCGTCGTGGGCCCCGGTCGCGACGCGGCGCTGTTGCGATTGGCCGGGCCAGGACTTCCTGCCTCCGAGCGCGGTATCGCGCTGTCGACGGATTCGAATCCACGATGGTGCGCGCTCGACCCCCGCAGGGGCATCGAGCTCACGGTCGCCGAGAGCGTCGCGAACCTCGCGTGCGTGGGGGCGAGCGCCAAAGCCGTCGTGAACTGTCTCAACTTCGGCAATCCCGAGCATCCCGAGGTGATGTGGCAGCTCTCCGAGACGATCGACGGGATGGCGGCGGTTTGTCGCGACTTGGATCTGCCCGTCATAGGTGGCAACGTGTCGCTCTACAACGAGAGCGGGGGCAATGACATCGACCCGACACCGGTGGTCGGACTGCTCGGTGTCGTCGAGTCACTCGTCGCGCCGCCACCTGGTTGGTCGTGGCGTGAGGGTGACTCGATCGTCCTCGTGGGCGCCCGACGCGCGTCGGGAGACCAGAGGTTCCCCCTCGGCGGAACGAAATGGGCGACGCGGCGCGGCCGGCGCGGTGGTCGGATTCCCGCCTTTGACGCAACGTCGTTCCGGCTCGCGACGGACTTCGTCGCGAACGAGATCTCGGCCATCTGCGCCGGCAGGACGAGTGACGTGACGGCCGTGCACGACGTCGGTGGCGGCGGCCTCGCGACGTCACTCGCCGAGATGGTTGCGGTATCGGGTGTGGGCGCCACGCTCGCGGAGCTCGAAACCCACGGGGAGCTGTTCAGCGAATTCCCGGGGCGATTCGTCATGGCGACGTCGGACGTCGGTGCCTTCACCGCGCGCGCCGAAGAGGCGCGAGTTGCCGTTGTGGCCCTTGGCGTCGCGGGAGGGGCGTCACTGACGATCGGGTCCACGATCGATCTCTTGGTCGGCGAGATTGCGACACGTCGATCGGGCGCGCTGGAAGAAGCCCTGGCGTCGCTCGACTAGCGAGCCGCCTTCATTTCGTCCAGGATCTCGTTGGGCACCCGCAGGTCGCCCGAGCGTCCGAAGCCGAGGCTCACGTCCTGCTTGTAATTGCCGTGGTAGTCCGATCCACCAGTGGGGATCATGCCGGCGTCGCGCGTCAACTTGACCATCAATGCTCGTACGTCGGCGTTGGTGCTGCCGTAGTACGCCTCGATGCCGGCGAATCCCCGCTCACGCAGGGACGCCATCACGCGCGGCATCGTCGACTCGATGTTGGCCGAGGTAATGGTGTCGAGATAGTTCACGAGCGGGTGGGCGATCGAGAAGACCGTGCCCGAACCCTTCGCGGCGTCGACGAACTCCTCGACGGGCATGGAGGTCTTGGGAATGTAGGCCCGACCCTCGCTGCCGAGCCATTCGACGAAGATCTGGTTCCACGTGACGTCGGTCTTCTCGCCGACGATCTCGGGGTGTAGATCGAACATCGCCTGGGCGAAGTGGGGACGTCCGATCGAGTCGATGTTGTGGGCCAGGGTGACCAGGTAGTCCAAGGTGAGGTCCGTGAATCCCAGTTCTTGGAGCTTGGTCACCAGCTCGTGGTTGCGAACGTCGCGGTCGTGGCGAAGCGAAGCCAGTTTCGCTTGCAGCGGGTGGGCGGGGTCGAGCGGCACGAAGTAGGCGAGTACGTGGACGTTGCGAGGGCTCGTTCCACCGTCGTGGTGCTTGGGAAACGCGTTCTCTCGCAGCGAGACCTCGAGTCCGGTGACGTGTTCGATGCCCAGGTCGGCACAGGCCGCGGCCATTTCGTCATGACTCGCGGTCGTGTCGTGATCGGTCAAGGCGATCGCCGAAATACCCAAATCGTGAGCCTTTTTGGCCAGTACCGTCGGACTGTCCGATCCGTCGGAGAAGGTGGAGTGGGTATGAAGATCTATCACCCCAGCAGCGTACCGAGGGAGTACGACATCCTCGGTCGCGTGTGCGAGAATGTCGCAGTGCCTCCTCGCCCGCCGACCCCTACAGTGGTAGGCGGATGAAGGAAGCCTGTGGCGTTGTAGGGATCGTGGCGCCTGGACGCGACGTGGCATATCTCTGTTACGACGCCCTCTACGCCCTCCAGCACCGCGGACAAGAGTCGGCGGGTATGGCCACCTTCAACAATCACCAGATCACGGTCGTCAAGGACAACGGACTCGTGAGTCACGTGTTCGCCGACACCACGCTGCGCGCACTGGCCGGTTCGATCGTGATCGGCCACACGCGCTACTCCACGTCGGGATCGGCGAACTGGACCGCGGCACAGCCGGTCTATCGTTCCGCCGGCTCGTCGGGCTTCGCCCTGGGCCACAACGGCAATCTCACGAACACGGCCGCGCTCGCCGAGACCGCGGGCATCCTGGTGACGTCGATGTTGTCCGATTCTGACCTCACTGCGGAACTGCTCGCGCGTGAGGTGGAGGCTGGCGCGACGCTGCCCGAAGCGCTGCATACCGTGCTCTCGCGTGCCGAGGGTGCGTTCTCGATGGTCATCCTGGAAGCCAACGCCGTGCACGCCGTGCGCGACCCGCACGGATTTCGGCCCCTCTGTCTGGGCCGACTGGGCACCGCCGACGCCCCCGAAGGTTGGATCGTCGCTTCGGAGTCGCCGGCCCTCGACGTGATCGGCGCCGCGTTCATCCGAGAGATCAGTCCGGGCGAGATGGTCACGATCACCAACGAGGGCGTGACGTCGGTCCAGTTGCTCGAGCCGGCCGAAGGCAAGGAGAAACTCTGCATCTTCGAGTTTGTGTACTTCGCGCGCCCCGACACCTACCTCATGGGCCATCAGGTGCACACGACGCGTCGTCGGATGGGCGAGTTGCTGGCGGCCCAGTCGAACGTCGAGGCGGACATCGTGATGGGCGTCCCCGACTCGGGGATACCGGCCGCCGAGGGATACGCCAAGGCGTCGGGGATTCCCTTCGGGTACGGACTCGTGAAGAACCGCTACATCGGACGGACGTTCATCGCGCCGGACCAGAACATGCGCGCCGCGAGTGTTCGTCGAAAGCTCAATCCGCTGCGCGAGAACATCGAGGGCCAGCGGCTCGTCGTCGTCGATGACTCCATCGTGCGCGGCACGACGACACGGGCGCTGGTCGGCATGCTGCGCGACGCGGGCGCTCGAGAGGTTCACCTGCGCATCTCGTCGCCACCGTTCATGTGGCCCTGCTACTACGGCATCGACACACCCACGCGCGATGACCTGCTCGCGGCGAACCACTCAATCGAAGAGATGCGCGACTACATCGGTTGTGACTCGCTCGAGTTCATCTCGCTCGAGAACCTGCGGTTGGCGATCCAACTCAACGGTGAATGCTGCGACGCCTGCCTGACGGGCGACTATCCGGCACCGACCCCGGTTGCTCTCGGTCGCTCCGGCGGACGCTGGTGAGTCGACTGCTCGCCCAGCCCTCGGGCGGAATGACGTACGTGCAGGCCGGCGTGTCCATCGCGGCCGGTGACGAGACGGTCGAGCGGATAAAGGGCGTCGTCGCCTCGACGGCCCGGCCCGAGGTACTCGGCGGCATTGGCGGCTTCGCAGGACTGTTCGCTCTGAACGCCAAGAAATATCGCGAACCGGTGCTAGTGGCGTCAGCTGACGGCGTCGGCACCAAGCTCGAGATCGCGCGCCAGGTCGGTCGCTACGACACCGTCGGCGTCGACCTCGTGGCGATGCTCGTCGACGACCTCGTCTGCGTCGGGGCCGAACCGCTGTTCCTCTTGGACTACGTCGCCGTCGGCGCCGTGAATCCCGCGCTGCTCGAGGAGCTCGTCGGGGGCATCGCGCGTGGCTGTCGACTGGCCAACACCGCGCTGCTCGGTGGTGAGACCGCGGAGCACGGTGGCGTGATGAAGCCCGACGAGCTCGACGTCGCCGGTTTCGCCGTGGGCATCGTCGAGCGCGGCAGTGAACTGGGACCGCACCTCGTGCGCGACGGTGACCTGCTCGTGGGCTTGGCCTCACCCGGACTTCGCTCGAACGGTTACTCCCTCGCGCGCAATGTCCTCGCTACCAGCCAGACGGCCCTGCACGAGCCGGCGTACGAAGGCGCCGAGCGCTCGCTGGGCGATGAGTTGCTCGTGGAGTCGGTCATCTACGCGCCAACCGTGCTCGCGATGATCGGCGAGTTGGCTGGTTCCGTGCACGCCTGCGCCCACGTCACCGGCGGAGGGATCCTCGGCAACGTCGTGCGAATCCTGCCCGCGTCGCTTGACGCCGTCATCGAGATGTCGAGCTTCTCGACGCCGGAGATCTTCTTCGAGATTCAGCGTCGGGGTCAGGTCAGCGCGGACGAGATGGTCCGGGTCTTCAACTGCGGTATCGGGATGGTCGTCGCGATCGAACCGAGCGCCGCCGACGCTGCGCTCGACGTGGCACGTGCGAGCGGTGTCGAAGCAGCCATTGTCGGCGAGATTCGACCCGGCAGCGCCACCGTGGTGCTGACGTGAGCGACGCGCGCGAGCGAGTCCGCCGGCATCTGCTCGATCACTCGGTGCGTCGCGGTGATTTCACGTTGAAGTCTGGTGCGAAGTCGACGTGGTTCATCGACTCGAAGCAGACGATCTGTGCGCCCGAGGCCATGCTGGACGTGGCCACGTTGCTGCTCGAGAGGATTCCCGACGAGATAACCGCCATCGGTGGCCTCACGATGGGCGCCGACGGCGCGACGTTCATCACCGCAGGCGTCGCCGCCACGCGAGGTCGACCCCTACGCGCCTTCAGTGTTCGCAAGGAAGTGAAGGACCACGGCGCGGGTGGACGTATCGCTGGTTCGTTGCTCGAAAGTGATCGAGTGGTGATCACTGAAGACACCGTCACCCTCGGAACAAGCCTGGTCGAGGCGGCGCAGGTCGTCGAGGAGTTCGGCGCCACGGTCGTGCTGTTGCTCGCGGTGGTTGACCGCGGCGGCACCGTGGGCGAGATGGCGGCGTCGCACGGCTGGGCCTTTGACGCACTCTTCACTGCCGCGGACCTCGGATTCGAGTACGCGAGCGCCTAGTCAGTCTCCGCGAGCAAGGACAGCACCCGCTCACGCCACGACTTGAGCGAGGGGTAGTGCTCTTCGGGTGTGTGGGCGAATCGAAGGATAAGCGCGTCGAGCGATGGCACCACGCTGATCATCTGGCCCTCGAAGCCGCTCGCCCAGTAGGTGCCGTAGTCGTCGCCCGTCACCCACCACTGCCACGAGTAGAGGTCGCCGCTCTCCTCCTCGCGACTGAGCGGAACCTGGGCCGTGTCGGTCCACGAACGCGCCACGAGTTGACGCCCGTTCCATTCGCCGCCTCGCAGATACAGCAGTCCGAACTTGGCGAAGTCGAGTGCCCGTGCGTGCAGCGAGCTCGAGGCGATCCAGTTGCCCGAGGCGTCGAACTTCGGATCGGCGCTGGTCATGGTGAGGGGATCGAAGAGCCTCTCTTGGAGATACCCGACGTACGCGTCGGCGAAGCCGACCTGGTCGGCCACCATCCGACTCAGCACGTTGGTCGTGCCACTCGAGTAGTTGAAGTGCGTACCGGGTTCGTGCGCGAGGGGCAGACGGGCGGTGTAGGCCGCCATGTCGGCGCTGCCCTCGCCGACCAGCATCTCAATCACGTTGCTGGTCTGACCGATCTCGTACACCTCGACAAAATCGAGGCCGTCGCGCATCGCGAGCAGGTCGCGAACACGAATGGCGTGACGAGGGTCGGTGGGGTCACTCCATTCGCGCACCGGTGCCAGTTGCTCGGGGTCGAGTCGCCCTTCGTCGACGAGGGTGCCGATGATCATGTGGAGCACTGACTTGCCGATCGACTGGGAGATGAACTGACTCTGTGACGAATAGGGTTCGGCCGGACGATCGAAGAACATCTGGTCGCCGCCGTAGCGCTCGACGAGGATTCGTCCTCCCTGAATCACCACGACGCCATTGGTGACCGCGAGGTCGTCGTGGGTGAAGAGTTCGTCGACGATCCCTTCGAGTTCGCTCTGTCGCGCGATAGTGCCCCGTGGCCATTCGTCGGTCGGCCACGGCACACCCGCAGGTTGGGGCGCGTACTTCGGGACAA
>DAIOEY010000037.1:0-4961 GCA_036745995.1 Acidimicrobiales bacterium
CGCTTGGTCACTTCTGTCCCCTTAACAGGCTGAGGCGGCTCGCGTACTCTTCCTCGGTCACCTCGCCGCGAGCGAGTCGTTCATTGAGAATGTCGACGGGCCCGTTCGAGGTGCGTCCCACGAGAGATCCGCTCGAACCGTGGTTGTAGTGGCGAGACAGGGCCACCAGCGCGAAGACGCAAAGCGCCAAGAAGATAATCATGGCGACCACCATCAGAGCCCACCCGCCTCCGCCCATTCCTTGATTGTGCACGTCGTACGGCATAGGTTTTCCTTCCAGAAGTCAGTATATTGTGATACTCCTAGGGAGTATATGCATGCCTACTCGGCGGGTCCTCGAAACGATTAGGGCCGTTCGTCACAACTGCGCCGTGGTCGTGCCGAGGAAGGGCGCGGGGGTGAGCGTGGATGCCCGTCATCTCGTGAGAGAACTGTCTGCCCGCTTCGTCGGGCGACGCGGGGTGCTGATCGCGCCGCGATTCGTGCCACCCGGCGACGTCGATGAACTGCGGTGTCGGGCAAGCGGAATAATTCCTGATGGTCGCGGTTGGAATGTCGGTTTGACGAGTGCGCCGCTCTGGCCACCGTGGTACGTTCTGGTTCATGGTGGGACCGACACTCGTCATGCTCGCGGCGGGTCGAGCCCGTCGCTACGGCGGGCTCAAGCAACTCGCGCCGATCGGCAAACACGGCGAAGGGACCATCGACCTGCTCGCCTCGGACGCGTTCCAGGTCGGTTTCGACGAGATCGTCATGGTGGTCAACCGCGACACCGGCCCGCAGATAATGCAGCACGTGCGCCAGCACTGGCCGGCTGAGCACAAGGTCTCCTTCGCCACGCAGGAGAAGTTGCGCGGCACCGTGGACGCCGTGCTCGCCGCCGAGCCGCTGCTCGACACCGCCAAGCCCTTCGGGGTGTCCAACGCCGACGACATCTACGGACTCGACGCCTTCGGAATACTGGGCAAGCACTTGACCTCGAGCGAGGACAACTGTCTCGTCGCCTTCGAGCTCGAGAACACGATCATCGGCGATCTTCCCGTGTCGCGGGGCACGTGCGTCGAGGAGAACGGTCGACTCGTCGAGATCGTGGAACGGCGCAACGTGCACTTCACGCCCGACGGGCTGTGCGCGGATGACAGTATTTATCCCTACTACCTCGACGAGGTCGCACCGGTGTCCATGAATCTGTGGGGATTCCAGCCCGAGATCTGGTCACTGATGCACCAAGAGATGGACCAGCATGACTTCGAGCAGAGCCCCGAGGTGCTGCTGCCAGTGTTGGTGGGCGGGCTGCTCAAGAGGACCGAGATGCGATTCTGCGTGCTACCGACCAGTTCTCGCTGCGTCGGGGTTACCCACGCTGAGGACCTCCCACTCGCGCAGTTCCTCATCCGTCAGGAGATCAAGGCCGGCCTGCGCCCCGAGTTCGCCTTCGCCGGAGTGGCGTCTTCGTGAGCGTCAGTGGAAAAAGGGTCGGGATTGCCGCAACTTTTGCACAGGACGTCAGTAGGGGCGACCCGGCCGGTAGATCTGCTCGACGTAGTCATTGAGCATCCTCGTCGAGCTGAACATCGGGCCGAGACTACGCAGCGACGAGCGCACGCGCGCGAGCCAACCAACGGGGATCCCGTTCGCGTCGCGCGCGAAGAAGAGGGGCTTCACCTCGTTCTCGAGCAGGTCGTAGAAGGCCTTGGCGTCGTGTTCGTCCTGCAACGTCCGATCGTCGCTGGGCGAGCCGTCGATGGCCCACCCGTTCTGTCCGTCGTAGCCTTCGCACCACCACCCGTCGAGCACGCTCAGGTTGAGACCACCGTTGAGGGCCGCCTTCATACCGCTCGTGCCGCTCGCTTCGAGGGGGGGACGGGGGAGGTTTAACCACAGGTCGCAGCCGGCGACCAGACTCGGCGCGACGCTCAGGTCGTAGTCCTCTAGGAACACGACGCGGTTGGGCAGGTCGAGGCCGCGCTTCATCGTGAACATGTTGCGCGCGACCTCCTTGGCGTCGTTGTCGAGCGGGTGGGCCTTGCCGGCCACGATGAACTGGGCGCCCTCTTCGTGGTCGATGATCGAGCGCAGGCGATCGACGTCGTGGAACAACAGGTCGAGGCGCTTGTAGGTGGCGAGACGTCGCGCGAAGCCAATGGTCAGCAGGTTCGGGTCGAAGGCGTCAAAGGCCGATTCGGCGAGCGCCACGTCCTCGCCGCGCGCCAGGCGGTCGACGACGACCTGGCGCCGGATCATCTCGACCAGTTGTTGGCGCAGTGCGCAGCGCGCCTGCCACAGATCGACGTCGGGGATCTCGTCGACCTGGCGCCAGAGCGCCGGGTCGCTGGTGTGGCGCTCCCAGTTGGCGCCGAGGAAGGTCGTCAGGAGACGACGCATGGACGGCGCCATCCAGGTGGGCAGGTGGACCGCGTTGGTGACGTGGGTGATCGGCACGTCGGCGACCGCCCGGTCGGCGAAGAGCGGGTTCCACATGGCCCGCGCCACTTCGCCGTGGCGCTTGCTCACGGCGTTGGTCGAACTCGAGCACCGAATCGCGAGCGGCGAGAAGCCGAGCGGCTCCGACGTCGCGTTCTCGTCGAAGCGGCTTTGCACGCTCAGTTGCTCGCGCGAAAGCCCCATCTCGTCAACCGAACGCCCGAGCACGGAGAAGAACTGCTCGGGCTCGTAGGTCTCGTTGCCCGCGGGCACCGGCGTGTGCGTCGTGAAGACGAAGCGCTCGCGGCCCTCGCTGAGTAGTTCCGAGAGCTCTGGCGCGTCGCCGCCGCGCGAGCGCGCGACGCGCGAGGCGACCTCGAGCGAGGCGAGGGCCGGATGGCCCTCGTTGAGGTGGAAGAGACCCGGCGTGATGCCCATGGCGTCGAGCGCACGGACGCCCCCGATGCCGAGCAGCGCGTACTGCGCGAGGCGGATCTCCGGTGAGCCCTCGTAGAGCCGCGCGGTCACCCAGCGCTCGAGCGGGCTGTTCTCCTCGAGTCCGGCGTCGAGCAGGAACAGGGGCGTGCGTCCCACGTCGACGCGCCACACGTGGGCCGCGAGTTCGCCCTCCCAGACCGGGACCGTGACCCGCACCGGCTGGCCGTCGGCGCCGCGCACCCGCACCGCGGGTAGTTGATCGGTGTTCGCCTCGATCCAGAACTCGTGCTGCCACCCCGAGAGGTCCATGCGCTGGTGGAAGTACCCGCGCCGGTAGAGCAGCCCGACACCGACGACGTCGAGCGCCTGGTCGGACGTCTCTTTCAGGTAGTCGCCGGCCAGCACCCCGAGTCCGCCCGAGTAGACGGGCAGCGACGAGTGGATGCCGAACTCGGCACACATGAAGGCGACCGGACCGCTCGTGAGCACGTGGTTGGTGGGGCGCGCGAGGCTCTGTTCCATTCGCTCGGCCAGTTGGCTGAGTCGCTCGAGCAGGTTCCGATCGGTCGCGGCGCGCAGTAGGTCGCGCTCGGGCAGGTTGAGGAGGAACCGCACCGGGTTCTGTCCGGCCTGGACGAAGCGGTAGTTGTCGATGCTGCGAAAGAGTTCGCTGCCGCCCGGGGTCCAGGACCACAGGTAGTTGTACGAGATCCACGCGAGGTCTTCGAGGGGCTCGGGGAGTCGTCGGGCCAGGCGATCGATCGCCCGACGCATGTCGCGCGATCCGTCGTATGCACTATTCATCCCAATGAATCTAACGGGTCTGCAAGACCGTCCCCCGCGTCACCGAGGCCGACGGCACGCGCCAGTGGCGCCAGTCGCTCACGTTGAAAAGAGTTCAGGTCCTGGTTCGTGAGTACCGTGAGGGCTCGTCGGATCGATCCCTCGCTCGCCGGCGACACGTAGCGCGACGCCCCGGCGAGAGCGAGCAGCGCCGTCACGTCGTCATCGTCGGCGCTGCGTTCCAGCAGGTCGGCGGCGAGCAGGTCGAGCGCCAACGCGAAGTCGTCGCTGCCCGGTTCGACGAGCCACGCCGTGACGACGCGGGCCGCGACGTCGCCGCCGAGGTCCACCAGGCGAAAGCGCCGAGCGCTGTCGGTGTCGGCGACGTCCACCTGCACGCCGAGGGCACCCGAACGGACCGCGCGGACGCGAAAGGTGCTCGATCTCGTCGTCAGCTGGTTGGTGACCACGACGTCGCGTGAACCGCCGCGGTCGCCGGGCCAGCCGAGTGAGGCGCGCCAGAAGCCACGCTGCTGACGCGCCCCTTCAGCGCAGGCCAGTTGTTCGGCGCAGAATCCCGCCGCGACCGAGGCGTCACTGAAGCGGTATCCCTCGCAGGCCCGTCGCCACAGCTCGGCGCCAAAGACACCCGGACGAATCGAGCGAACGTCGGAGAGACGTTCGACGAAACCCGCCTCGAGGTCCACCCCGAGCACGCGCCGGGCGATCTCCAGCGCGACACTGGCGTAGCGCAGCACGATCGACGTCTCGATCTCGGCCGGGTCGGCGAAGAACCACGCGCAACTGGTGAAGGCGAAGAGCAGGTTGCGCTGGACCTCGCACAGCTCGAGGACGTGGATGGTCTCGTCGTCGCTCAAGGGTTCGCGCGCGTGAGCGGTGACGAACGCTGCCGGCTCTACGACCCCCGCGAGGACCTCACCGTAGTCACGCAGCGTCTCGTCGCTCGAGTGGACCACGTGGGCGAGTCGTTCGTCGACGACGGCGCCGAGTTCGGCGCGCAGCCAGTCGAGGGCCTCGCGCAATGGTTGTCGCCACGTCAAGGTAAAGCCCGGTTCCTCGCCGGTCACGCACCCGCAGTCACTGCGCCACCGCTCGACGCCGTGCGCGCAACTCCACGCCGACACCTCGGCGAGTTCGACCTCGTGGGTCGGTTCGCGGGTTCTCAACCACTCACCGACGGCGGTCTCGACACCGTGGTCGCGCGTGAGACGCCGCACCGCGAACGCGAGGCCGACGTCGGCGAAGTGATGGTGGTGGCCGTAGGTCTCGCCGTCGGCGACGATCAGGACGACGCC
>DAIOEY010000037.1:5061-7071 GCA_036745995.1 Acidimicrobiales bacterium
AGGATCGTGTAGCGAATCCCCTGATCGACGAGGGACGCCAGCGTCGCGAGGTCGACCGCCGTCTCGGGCAACCAGAAGCCCACCGGCGGCGCGCCGAAGCGCTGCGCGTAGTCCACGATGCCCCAGGCGACCAGCCGTTCGCGGTCGACGCCGCTCGCGAGCGGGAGTATCGCGTGCACGAGCGGCGCCGCCATCGCCACCGTCGCGGGCGACGTGGCGAGTTCGTGGACCTGGTGGCGCAGCGCTCGCGCGACGTCGGGCGCGTGAACGTCCAACCACGAATGCAGCGTCGGGCCCACGTCGAAGCTGCTCGCGGCGAGCGGCTCGAAGAGTTCGGTGCCGGCGCCTTCTTCACCGGGCAGCGCCACGGCGATCATCGCGCGGTAGCACTCGGCAGCGATGCGTTCGTTCCAGTCGTGATAGGGCCACGCACTCCATTCGTTCTCGACGAGGCCGAGCCACGGGTCTTCGCGAGGCGGTTGGTAGAAGTGAAGGTGGAATCCGGCGATCGGTGCCATTTAGCTCTTTCGTTCCAGGACGAGCAGTGACAGGGGCGGGAGCGTCGCGTGCAGCTTCGTCACGCCGCCGGGCGAGGCGCTCGAGGAGAATTCGTCGCGTTGGAGATAACCGCTGCCGCCGTAGGCGGCGTCGTCGCTGTTGGCGAGCAGGGTCCAGGTCGACGCAGAGGACACCACCACGTCGTACGGCTCGCGCGGCACGGGCGTGAAATTGGCGATCATCAGCAACTGCGCGTCCCCGGAGCCGCGCTGCCAGACGAGCACGCTCTGTTCCTCGTCGTCACAGGCCACCCAGTCGAAGTCCTCGGCGCTCGCATCGTCGCGCCACAGCGCCGCGTGGTCGCGGTAGAGGTCGTTCAGATGGCGCACCCAGCGAGTGACGCCGCGGTGCAGGTCGCTGTCGAGCAGGTGCCAGTCGAGGGAGTTCTCGTGATCCCACTCTCGCAGCTGGGCGAACTCGTCGCCCATGAAGAGCAACTTCTTCCCGGGCAGGGTGAACTGGTAGCCGAACAGGAGGCGCAGGTTCGCGCGCTTCTGCCACTCGTCGCCGGCCATGCGCGCGAGCACCGAACCCTTGCCGTGGACCACCTCGTCGTGGCTGAGCGGGAGCATGAAGTGCTCGTTGGCGGCGTAGATCGCCCGGAAGGTGAGCTCACCCTGGTGGAAGCGACGGTGGACGGCGTCGCGCGAGAGGTAGTCCAGCGTGTCGTGCATCCATCCGAGGTCCCACTTGAAGGTGAAGCCCAGGCCGCCCTGTTCGGTGTCGCCGGTCACGGCCGGCCACGAGGTCGACTCCTCGGCGATCATCATGACCCCGGGGAACGATCTCGTCGCCTCGTCGGTGCACTGGCGCAGGAACTCGACCGCGTCGAGGTCCTCGTGCCCGCCGTGCCGATTGGGCACCCACTCCCCGGCCGCGCGCGAGTAGTCGAGGTACAACATCGACGCCACCGCGTCCAGACGCAGACCGTCGACGTGGAACTCGTCGAGCCAGAAGCACGCGCTCGAGATGAGGAAGCTGCGCACCTCGTTGCGCCCGTAGTTAAAGGTCCAGCTCAGCCAGTCCGGGTGCACGCGCTGGCGCACGTCGGCGTGTTCGTAGAGGTGCGTGCCGTCAAAGCGCGCCAGCGCGAAGCTGTCCGCGGGAAAGTGCGAGGGCACCCAGTCGAGCAGGACACCGATGCCGCGTTGGTGCAGGTGGTCGACCAGGTACTTGAAGTCGTCCGGCGTGCCCATGCGCGAGGTCGGCGCGAAGTAGCCCGTGGTCTGGTACCCCCACGATCCGTAGAAGGGATGTTCCATCACCGGCAGCAGTTGCACGTGCGTGAATCCCATGTCGAGGGCGTACTGGGCGAGCAACGGTGCGCTCTCCCGGTAGGTGAGCGATCGGTTCGCCTCTTCGGGGACGCGACGCCACGAGCCGAGGTGCACCTCGTAGACCGACACCGGTTGCTGCCTCGGATCGACGTCGGCGCGACGCCCCATCCACTCG
>DAIOEY010000037.1:7171-13869 GCA_036745995.1 Acidimicrobiales bacterium
CCGGCGACGCCGTCGACGATCATCGGATGACATCCCAGGTGCTGGTAGAGGCGAAAGTGTCGACCCTCGTTCAACAGGTGCAGGTCGTTGGCGCTCAGCAGCGTGGCCGTGGGCGTGGCGAAGCGACCCTGCGCGTACCCGCGCGAGGTTCGCAGCGGTTCGAGGGTGCGCGCCAGGGTCGTCGACGAAGCCAGTTCCTCGAGGCTGGCCGACGCGAGCCGACTCCAGTTCGCTCGCTCGTGCTGGGTGCCCGGGATGTTGACGGCCGAGGACTCTCCCAACAGGTCATCGAGCTGGACCATGACGAGTCCCGCGTCGCTCGCGCCGAGCCACGCGTGTAGGGCGGCGAGCACGTCGGCCGGCTCGTCGTCGAGTTCGCAGTCGAGCGCGTGGGCCAGTTGGCGACGAAGTACGTCACGCTCGTCGCGCGAACTTTCGGCCAGCAGGGCGTCGAGCTGACCGAGACGCTCGCGTTCGTCGATGTCCGCGCCACTCCACCAACCGGCGAAGGTGGCGGTGTCGTGGGTCGCGAACGACGCCACCGAACCAGCCGGCACGTCGTCCAGTTCCTCTGGTCCAATCGCGAACTGCGCGACGTAGGTTCGTCGCAGTCCGTCGCGGCGCATGGCTTGGCGCAGGTCGGGTTCGACGGTGCCCAGGTCCTCACCGACGATGTCGACCCCGAGTCGCTGCGCCTCGACCGCGACGATGGCCAAGAGTTCCTTGAAGGGCATCGACACGTAGACGCCTTCGTCCGGCGACGCTCCCTGGGGGACCCAGAAGAATCGCTGCAGTCCCATGACGTGGTCGACGCGCACGACACCCGCGACGCGCATGTGGAAGCGCAGCGCCTCACGGAACATCGCGTGCGCGTCGTTGCGACAGTTCTCGGGGTGCGGTGGTGGCGACCCCCAGGTCTGGCCCTCAACCGTGAGCTCGTCCGGCGGTGCGCCGATCGACATCGACGTCACGTACTGTTCGGGGTTGCGCCACACGTCGTAGCCGAAGGGATGCACCCCGACGGGGACGTCCAGTTCCAGGGTCTGACCGCGCTGGGCGAGCCTCGACGACAGGTCGGTCATCTGGACGTCGATGATCCACTGGGCCAGCACGTGGTAGCGCACGATCGACGGATCGACGTCGTTCCAGCGCAGCAGTCCGCTCTTGGCCGTCGACGGCCAGCGGTGAAAGTCGAGTCCGAAGCGTTCACCGGCGGCGCGGAACCGGGCGTAGTCGTTCACGTCGGGGTGATCCATCAGGAACGACTGCAGTCCGCTCTCGTGGCGGGCGACGAACTCGCTCTGGGTCGCCGCCCACGACTGGATGACGTTGCGCTTCGCCGCGAACGCCGCCGCCCCGTCGACGACGCCGTCGACGACCCACGCGGCCCGACGCTCGGGTGCGTAGGTCTCGTTCATGAGGTGCTGGGCCGCCGGTGACTTGAGCAGGTCGTCGACCTGGTCGAGGGCTATCCACCGGTCGCTCCAGAACCGTCGGCTGACCGGTCGGTAGGGGCTCGCCTCGAAGGCGTGGGGACCGAACGTCGCGAGCAACGGCAGGGTGGAGACGACCGTCGCGTGCTGGATCGACACCAGACGGGCGAATTCGTCGAGGTCGCCCACGTCACCACTGCCCCAACTGCGCTGGGAGTGCAACGAGAAGATCGGTGCCTGGACCGAATACGCGCGCCAGTCGTGCGCGAAGCGGTGGCGCGCCCCTCGCAGGGGACGCACGACGAGGGTCGATCGGACCGAGAACCGACCCGTCGTGAGATACAGGTGGTGGTAGCCGACGCGCATCGCGGGCAGGGACAACGCGAACTTCTGGCCCTCGGCGCCGCGCGGTCGACTGAGCGGCTCGAGCACTTCGGTCGAGACGTGCCAACTGATCTCGCCCCCGAACTCGAACTCGACGCGACATTCGACGGCGCTGACCGAGCGACGCAGGCGGATCGAGAGCACGGATTCGACGCCTTCGTCGACGACGTAGACCGGCTCGACGACTCGGTCGAGGATCTGCTGGCGACGTTGGCGAAGTGCCGAACGTGCGTCGTTGGACGACGGGATCTGTTCCATGTCGCCAAAGGAGTTGAGCACGGCGACGACGACGTCGGGGTCGGCGTCGCGCTGGCCGTCGCGTCCGTCGACGTAACTGAGACCAACGCCACGAAGTGCCGCCAGTTCACCCAGCGCGGGGGCGAACGTGGCGTGGGCGTCGCGCGTCATTGCGACCACGTGATGAGGCCCGGGACGGCTTCGCCGTCGGAATAGATCGCCGACGGCAGGATCCTCGCGACGACTTCACTGGGCTCGGTAGCAACGTCGCGAGCGAACGCGACGACGTAGAGCGCGCGGGACCCGGCGTGTTCGACGAGCGTCGCCTCGACAATTCGGGGCGCGGACGAAGGCTCCACGACGATCCAGAGCTGGACGCGCAGGTCGGCGGGTTCCAAGGCGCCGAGGTTCACCACGACGTCGTACTCGCTCGCCACGGCCGAGGTTGGTGCCCGTTCTTGGACCGTCACCGATAACGCGGACCAGTGGGCGTGCAAGCGATCGAGGTCGTGGGCCCGGTCGCGCGCCGACTTCGCGCCACCTGATTGGAGCTGTTCGACCTTCGACTGTCCGGGCAGGTAATAGGACTCAACGTACTCGCGCGCCATTCGCAGCGCGTCCCACGTCGGCGCCAGCGTCGACATCGACTGTTTGACCGAGGCGATCCACGAACGCGGGACGTCCGCGTCGTCGCGGTCGTAGAAGCGCGGGACGATCTCGTTCTCCAACACGTCGTAGAGCGATTCGGCGTCGAGGAGGTCCTGGGTCGCCTCGTCGGCGTAGGGTCCGCTCGTACCGATCGTGAACCCGATCGGCACCGCCGTCGGATCGGCGTCGAGGCAGGCCTCGTCCCACCAGCCGTCGACGGTGCTGAAGTTGAGCGCGCCGTTCATGCCCGCCTTCATCCCACCGACGCCGCAGGCCTCGAGCGGACGTCGCGGCGTGTTCAACCAGACGTCGGCGCCCTGGGCCAACGCGCGGTCCATCGTCGTGTCGAAGTCGACGATGAACACGAACCGGTCGGCCACACCGAACTGCGCGGCGAACTCGATCATGTTCTGCAGCAGGAGCTTGCCCGACTGGTCGTCGGGGTGCGCCTTGCCCGCGAAGACCACCTGCACCGGACCATCGGGGTTCTTCAGGATGCGCGCGAGTCGTTCGGGGTCGCTCAACAGCAGGGTCGGACGCTTGTAGGCGACGAAGCGTCCGACGAAGCCAATCGTGAGCCACTCGGGATTGAGCAGCGTGAGCGACGTCACCCGTTCGCTCGGCGCGTGACGTCGGGCGAGTTCGTTGCGCGCGCGGCGTCGGGTGAACTCGACGAGGTCGCCTCGCGCCTCGTTCTTCACGCGCCACAGTGTCGCGTCGTCGACGTCGACGAGCTTGGACCACATGACGGGGTCGCCCGGGGTGATCTGCCACTGCGTGCCCACGGCCTCGCTGAAGAGTTCGCTGTAGAGATTGGTCGTCCACGACTCGAGGTGCACGCCGTTGGTGACGTGCTCTATGGGCACCTCGTCCAGAGGTACCCGCGGCCAGAGTGACGACCACTGCTCTCGGGTGACCCGGCCGTGCAGGCGGCTGACGCCGTTGCGGTGGCCCGCCAAGCGCATGGCGAACACGGTCGGACAGAACGAGTCGCCGGCGTCGTCGGGATTCACCCGACCGAGCGAGACCAGCGTCTCGAGTTCCGCGCCGAGGATGACCGCGTAGGGAGCGAGGAATCGCCGGGCGACGCCGGGGCTGAAGTAGTCGTGTCCGGCGGCGACGGGCGTGTGGGTCGTGAAGATGACACCGGGACGAACCGCAGTGCGAGCCTCGTCGAAACTGAGACCCTCCTGGGCCATGACCCGTCGGATGCGTTCGAGAACCGCGAACGTCGAGTAACCCTCGTTGAGATGGATCACCGCCGGTTCGATGTCGACGGCGGCTAGGGCGCGGATGCCGCCCACGCCGAGAATGAGTTGCTGGGAGAAGCGCGTCTCGACGTCGCTGTCGTAGAGCCGCGCGGTGATCGATCGATCGGCGAGCATGTTGGTGCTCACCGCGCTGTCGAGCAGCAGGAGTCGATTGCGCCCGACGCGCGCCGAATAGACGTCGACGTGCACGTCGCGCCCGGGCAGTGACACGGTGACCTGCACGACGCGTCCCTGGCGGTCGCGCGCGCGCACGATCGGCATCTGGGACGGTGAGGTCATGTCCCACGCCTCGTGCTGGCGACCTTCGCGGTCGAGCCACTGGTGCGAGGTGCCCCGGTACAACATCCCCACGCCCACGACGGGCACGCCGAGCGCGCTGCAGGCCTTCAGGTGCTCGGCGGCGACCGTACCGAGCCCGCCGGCGAAGATCGGCAGGGAGTCAGTGAGCGAGAATTCGGCGGCGAAGTAGGCGACGACCAGGCTCTTGCGTCGACGGTGCGTACGTGAGAACCACGACGAGCCCGTCTTGTCGTACCGGCGGAAGTTCTCAACGACCGTGCGAGCTAGCTCGGCGACGTACGGATCGGTCTGCAGCAACTCGTCGACCCGGGCGCGACCGAGTCCGAGTAGCAGCTGGTGCGGCCATTCGAGGGCTCCGGGACTCGCGTCGGGGTCCAGGCTCTTGAAGAGGCGGCGGGCCTCGACCTTCCAGGTCCAGCGCAGGTTCATCGCCACGTCCATCAGGTCGTCGAAGGTTGCGCCGGACGCCCTGAGGCGACTCCCGGCCTTGCCAACGGGCACACCAACCTCCCAACTCCGCACCGAAAGGAATTGTCAGACGACGACCTTCTCGAACGAAACCCCAGCCTAATGTTCCCTCCGACCGGTTTCCGATTCGCGGAACGCTTTGAACCACTCGCGCTGACGGCTACTCGCACACCTTCTCGGCGACCGCGAGCATCTCTCGGCCGACGGGCTGGAGGTCGACCTGCGTGCAGAGCAGTCCCGTCGAGACGCGCTCCACGACGCCCCACTCCCAGATCGCCGTCGCGTCGAGGTCGCAGCGTTTCGCGAGCCACTGCGCTCGGTCGTGGGCGTTGCCCTTAAGAAGTTCGAGTGGGTCCTCTCGCATCACGATCCCCATGTCGTACTCGGCCTCGGCGAGGAGGCCGTCGGGGTCCACCAGCTTGAAGCCGACGTCGGCCCTAAGGCAGTTCCACTGGTGCACGTCACCGTGGACGAGGACCGCGGTCTCGTCGTCGTGGGCCAGCGCGCGTCGTTCGCCACAGGCGATCGCGTACTCGATCGCCTGTTCAGAACACGTTCGGTTGAGCGCCTCCCAGGTAGTGGTGATGAACTCCATCAGCCACGCGGCCTTGGTCGACCCCGTCGGCAGTCCGCAATCGGGCGCCGGGCGCCACACGCGCTGGGCGACGTCACAGAGGATCTCGTGGCGCTCGTGCAGAGGGACGCCCAGGTCAAAGAGCGACGGACCCAGTCGTTCGAGGAGCATCGCGCCACGTGTCACGTCGCAGCGCAGTAGTTCGGGACAGGCGTCGCCGTTCACGAGGGCGAGCGTCGTGATTTCGTGTTCGCCGGCGTCCCCCTCGCGGGGAATGAGCAGCTTCAAGACCGCTGGCCTTCCGTCGTCGAGCACGGCCTCGGCGACGAACGCCTCGGTGCCACCCTCGTAGGTCCGTCCGATCGTGATCGACCATTCGCGCGCGAGTTCGGCGACGAGATCGTCGAGGTCGTCCACCCACGCCGACGCGCCGGCGAGGTTCGCCTTGTTCCTAATCACCTGGGGCAGATCGATCACGTAGTGCAGTGTCGCACGAACGTCGCGCTCGTCACGAGTCGTGGCGAGGGCGTGGCCGATCTCCACGTCGGCACGATCGGTGGTTCGTGCCCTCGGGCTCGGCGGTCGGCCAGACTGGAACACGTGCAACGAGTAGCCGTCGTCGGGTCGGGCGGGGCGGGCAAGACGACCTTCGCGAATGAACTCGGTCGACGCACCGGACTGCCGGTCGTTCACCTCGACCATCTCTATTGGGGTCCCGGATGGGTGGAAACGCCGAAGGACGAGTGGCGCGAGCGCCAGAGCGAGCATCTATCGGGCGACCGGTGGATTGCCGACGGCAATTATGCCGCCACGTTCGACCTTCGCTTTGAGCGCGCGGACACCATCATCGTGCTGGCCCCGTCACGTTGGACGTGCACGTACCGGGCGCTGCGACGGTGTCTCATCTATCGCGGTCGGGCGATCCAATCACCCGGGTGCCCCGAACGGCTGGACCTGGAATTCCTGCTCTGGGTGTGGCGCTATCCGAGCCAGACCCGTCCTCTCCTCGAAGCCGCACTCGAACAATTCGGACGCGCCGACGTCCTCGTCGAATTGAAGACGCCGAGCGAGGTACGCACCTTCCTCGACGGTGCGACGACCTGATCCGGTTGTCAGTTGACGGGTCGCCAGCACGACCGGCTCAGGGCCGGCTTATGAGAAAGCCCGAAATGGCGGCGCTGCCGAGCAACAGCAGGGAGTAGATCCACGTCGGATAGCCCGGCACGCTGAATGGAAAGCGAGAGAGTATCTCAGACAGTTCCGGGAACTGCTTCTTGCCGACGCGGCGCACGACGAGAATATCGAGTATCGGCAGCAGGACGGTGAGGACGGGGGCGAGTATCCCCAAGTTCGCGACGTGCGGCGAGGTCACCTCGTACGCGA
>DAIOEY010000038.1:0-8274 GCA_036745995.1 Acidimicrobiales bacterium
GGCATCACCAGCGGCTACACGCTCAATTTCAACGTGGTGGCGGCCGGCGGCTCACCCGCACTCGTGCAGATCATCAACGCCGAGGCGACGAGTTGGCGCAACCTCGGTATGGGTATCAACGTGATCACGGCGTCGTTCAACAACGTCATCAGTGACTGCAGTGGAGGCTCCGGTTTCGAGATCTGCGCCTGGGGTACGGGATGGACCTACGAGCCCAATTACTACCCGTCGGGCGAAGCATTGTTCACTCCGGGCGGCGGCGGTAATTCGGGGGGCTACAGCGACGCGAGGATGACCGCGTTGGTCGACGCCAGCACCTACGGCAAGGGCACCCTGACGGCCTACGCGACCTACGCCGCGCAACAGCTGCCCGTGCTCTACCAGCCGCAGTCCAAGGCCATTCAAGAGAACATCAAGGGGCTCCAGAGTTCGATTGGTCTGACACCGAACCCTTTGGGCAACTTCACCCCCGAGTACCTACACTTCTGAGCGACGCGACGCCGTTTCGGCCGCCGACAGCACCCGGTGAACGCGTTCAGTGCTCGTTGGGAACATGGTCCGACTTGGCCACACTGAACAGTCGAACTGTTAAGGGCGATTTCGCCTCGAAATGGCCACGCGAAATCGTTGTCACGCTAACGATCAACATCAAGAATTTTCCTCGGAACCAGTAAAATAAGCCCTTTGGTGCACTTGTAGGCCTTAGGAGTGGGCACTACAGTGGCGCTAATCCTTCAATAAGGGATTCATAAATTTATAGTTACCAAATGGTGACATTGGGAGGCAATAAAACATGCAATTAAGACGGAAAATTCGACTGGGGATGACGATTGGCGCGGTCGCCAGTGCGTTGTCGATGGGGCTGATAGCACCATCGATCAGTGGGGCGTCCGGAGCGTTCGGGACGATCACGCAGGCCGAGGGTGCGGGAGCATCGCCCAACTACATCTTCCCGATGTACCCGGGTGCCGACTGTACCGTGGCCAACACCTCACAGTTCCAAGCGTTGATGTTCCGTCCGCTGTACTGGTTTGGGTTCGGCCAGAGCGCTCTGATTCAGCCGAAGTTGTCGACCGCGCTGCTCCCCAAGTACTCCAACGGGAACAAGACCGTCACCGTCACTATGAAGGGTTGGAAGTTCGCTGACGGCCAGACCGTCAACGCCGAATCCGTCATGTTCTTCCTCAACATGTACAAGGCAGTCCCCTCCGGTTTCTGCACCTACACACCGAACACCGGTATTCCGGACCAGATCGCCAGCGCGCACGCGGTGGGCACCACCAAAGTGGTGATCAACCTGAAGGCGGCGGTCAACCCCACCTGGTTCACCTACAACAACCTCGCGGTGATCACCCCGTTGCCCAACTCGTGGGACTACGTTTCGGCTGGTCAGAAGTCCAACTGCGCCGCCGGCAAGTTCGGCGCTTCGTCGACCAACGCGGCGTGCAAGAACGTGAACACCTACCTGAACACGCTCGGCGCCAACACCAGCACCTTCACCGGGAAGCTGTGGCAGAGCGGTGTTGACGGTCCGTGGCGTTTGACGCAGTTCGACAACCTCGGGAACGCCACCTTCGTGCCGAACCCGAAGTACTCCGGCCCGCAGAAGGCGCAAGTCGCCTACTTCAAGGAAGTCGCCTTCACCACGACCCAGGCTGAGGAAAACCAGCTACAGGCTGGCAACATCGACCTCGGTGGCGTTGACCCGTCGATCCTGACGTCGCCAGCCACGGCTCCCGGCAAGACCGGTCCGAACTGGGGCCAGTTGGCGTCTCGGTACAACATGGTCGGCGGAATCCCCTACTCGACGAACTACGACAACATCAACTTCGGTGGCCCAAGCCCGAACGCGGCGTTCATTGGTCAGGAGTACGTCCGTCAAGCGATGCAGGAGACGATCGACCAGCCGGGCATCATCGCGAAGGCCTTCAAGAACTACGCCGTTGAGCAGTTCAACGCATTGCCGTACGTGACCCCGGCGAGTCTGGCCGGAAAGTTGACGAATCCGTTCCCGTACAACCCCACGGCCGGCGAGACGCTCATGACGAGCCACGGCTGGACGAACACGGGTGGGCAGTTGATCTGCACGACTCCGGGTTCAGGGGCGAGCCAGTGTGGCGCTGGCATCGCGTCGGGTTACAAGGCCTCCATCAACTTTGAGTGGACTTCGGGCACCGCGTCGACAGACACCGAGAACAACGCGATCGTCGCTGACTGGAATACGTTGGGCATCAACGTGAACCACTCCGAAGTGACGTTCAACGCGATCTTCGGCCAGTGTCCTCTGACGCTCGCTCCCAAGTCAACGTACGACGTCTGCTCGTGGGGCGGTGGATGGCTCTTCGCGCCGGACTACCTCCCGACCGGTGAGCCACTGTGGTTGACGGGCGCCGGTTCCAACTACGGGAACTACTCGAGTCCGACCATGGACAGCTTGATCAAGGCGACGCTGTCGCAGAACATCAAGTTGACCGCGTACGCGAACTACTCCGCGACCGACCTGCCCGAGTTCTGGGTCCCGAACAACACGGCGTCTGGAGAAGTCATCAAGACCCTGAAGTCGAGTCACGGCCTTGGGTTCTTCAACACCCTTGAGACGTACATGCCGGAGTACTTCCACTACTAGACCCGGAGTCACCTAACTCTGACGCGGAGAGCCGACCCTGCAGCATGGGGTCGGCTCTCCGCTTTGTCCTTAAGCGGCGCGCGGCGACAACCGTAATTACGGGCTTCGGTGCTATATTCGACCAGTGCTCGTCTATATAGCAAGGCGTCTCTTCCAGTCGGCGATCGTCCTCGCGATTTTGATCGTGGTGACGTTCTCGCTCCCCT
This sequence comes from Acidimicrobiales bacterium, assembly GCA_036745995.1. Lineage (GTDB taxonomy): Bacteria > Actinomycetota > Acidimicrobiia > Acidimicrobiales > RAAP-2 > RAAP-2. The sequence goes on from DAIOEY010000038.1 coordinate 2,833, forward strand.
ATTTTCAGCCCCAAGGGATCTTGGCGCCGGCGTACGCGGCGCTCGGAAACCACACGAATCCCGTGTCGCTGCACGCGTTCGCGGTCGCCCACGGCCTCGACAAGCCCTACTTCGCCCGCTTGTGGACCTACACCAGTCAGCTCCTGTTCCACTTCAACCTGGGACACTCGTTCAAGCAGAGCATGTCGGTCGGCCAGGAGATCGCGCTCTACGTGCCGCGCACGATTTGGTTGGCGCTGAGCGCACTGGTCCTCACGGTTCTCATCGCCATCCCGCTCGGGATCTTCCAGGCGGCTCGCAGAAACACGGTCGCCGACTACGCGGCGACCGGCACTGCGTTCATCCTGTACGCCATGCCCTCATTTCTGCTGTGTCTCCTCGTCATCGACGCGTTCGGGTTTCACTTCCCGCACCTGCCGATCTCCCCGCCGAGCGGGGTCGCGCCGTGGGCGATCTTCACCGACCCCAAGGGTTTCATCCTGCCCGTGGCGTGCCTGACCATGTTGTCGGTCGCGGGCCTCAGCCGTTTCATGCGTGGCACGGTCCTGGAGGTGCTGGTGCAGGACTACGTGCGCACCGCCCGGGCCAAGGGATGTAGTTCGCGCCGGGTCTTGTGGCGCCACGCGTTTCGCAACGCACTCGGACCGATCGTCACCATCCTCGGACTGTCCCTGCCGGCACTGTTCGGAGGCGCACTGATCATCGAGGACGTGTTCAACTACCAGGGACTGGGCATCGAGACGGTGAACGCCGCCGTGAACGCCGACATACCGACGGTCCTCGGGATCACGCTGCTCGTGGCGATTTTCACTCTCCTAGGCAACCTGGCCGCCGACCTGGCACTCGGACTGATCAATCCCCGGATTCGTATTGAGGGCTCGAAGTGACGTCCACGATCGCCGAGGTGGCCGCCCTCGTCGACGATGACGCGCCCGTTCCGATGTGGCGTCAGCGCCTGCGCATCTTCGTTCACAACAAGCTGGCCGTGGTGTCCTGTGCCTACGTCGTCGTGCTGCTGATCTCGTGTTTTCTCGTCCCGCATCTTCACCCGACGAATCAGACCAATCAGGCCCTGACCTTCAACGTCGCGTGGAACCAGGCGCCGTCGTGGCACCACTGGCTGGGCACGGACAGTCAGGGATTCGACGAGCTGGGGCGGATCTTCTACGGTGGCGAGTACTCGCTCACTCTGGGTTTCCTCGCGGGCTTCATCACCATCGTCGTCGGAACGATCTGGGGAATGGTGGCGGGTTTCGTGGGTGGCATCACGGACACGGTGATGATGCGTCTGATCGACGCCTTCCTCTCCGTCCCTTACCTCTTCCTGCTGATCACCCTGATCACGATCTTCGGACGCTCGACGTTGTTCCTGATCTGCATCATCGGCTTCACCGGTTGGTGGGGTAACGCACGCATCATCCGCGGCGACGCGCTCTTGATTCGAAATCTCGAGTACAGCCAGGCGGCGACCTCCATGGGGGCCGGCAAATGGCACACGATCCGACGCCACGTGTTTCCCAACTCCATCAGCAACATCGTGACGGTGGCAACGTTCTCAGTGGCCGACGCGATTCTGTTCCTGTCCGCGCTCGGTTTCCTGGGTCTCGGGATCCAGACGCCCCAGACCGACTGGGGAACGATGCTGCAATCGGGGACCGAGCAGATCCAAAACGGCTACTGGTGGGAGGTCTTCCCGATCGCGGCGGTCTTCATCCTCGTCGTGGTGGCCATCAACTACATCGGTGACGCTTTGCGCGACGTCTTCGAGGTCCGTCTCCTCGAGCGATAGAAGTTCCCAGCCTCCACCCCGTTGACGCGTTGAGCTGGGAAGGGCGCTGCCCACCGATGCCGGCCAAGAGCCCGCGACCAGTGGGTGTCGTCGACGCCTCCGGTGAGTTCGAGATCTGGCCATTGGCGAGGTTCGCCTCCGCCGAGACGTGCTGAATCGATGCAGGGAATCGATGGTCGAACCTCGCGGCACGGGGGCCGCGTCGCCGGCCCGCGAGGACTATGGCGAGCGAGTGCCGATCGAGACAGGTGTCTGCAGAGGAAAGTGGCACGCGGCCTGATGCGTCGGTCCGAAGAACTGGAACGGCGGCTCCTCGTTCGCGCAGATGCCTTCGGCGCGTGGGCAGCGGGTTCGAAAGCGACATCCCGAAGGCGGATTGACCGCGGAGGGAAGCTCACCGGTCACCTGGCGGCCGCGGCGCGCTCGCGCCTCTTTCGGATCGGGCACCGGCACGGCGTCGAGCAGTCCCTGCGTGTAGGGGTGCGCGGGTTGGCGGAACACCGACTCGGCGTCGCCGATCTCGACGATCTTGCCCAGGTACATGACGCCGATGGTGTCGGCCATGTAGTAGACGACGGCGAGGTCGTGGCTGACCATCACGTACGCGAGACCGTGTTCGACTTGGAGCTCCTTCATCAGGTTGAGTATCTGGGCCTGGATCGAGACGTCGAGGGCCGAGACCGGTTCGTCGGCCACGATGAGCCGTGGGTTCAGTGCGAGCGCCCGCGCGAGACCGATACGCTGGCGCTGTCCGCCCGAGAACTCGTGGGGGTAGCGGTCCGCGGCGACCGGCTCCAGACCAACGGACAAGAGCAGCTCGTTCACCTTGTGGCGGCGCTGCTCGCGGTTGCCCTCCTTTTGGACCATGAGCGGCTCACCGACGACCTGGCCGACCTTCATTCGAGGGTCGAGCGACGAGTAAGGGTCCTGGAACATCATCTGACGATCGCGCCGCTCCTCGCGACTGGCGTGATGGTCCTTCGCCGACACCAGGTTCCCGTCGAAGAAGACCTTGCCCCCGGTGGGCGGTTCGAGTCCGATGACGAGGCGTCCGATGGTCGTCTTGCCACAGCCCGACTCGCCGACCAGTCCGAACGTCTCGCCCTCGTTGACCGAGAACGACACGTCTGACACCGCGCTGACCGCGCCGACCTTGTGACGTACCAGACCGGACTTCACGGGGAACTCCTTGATCAATCCCTCGACGCGCAGCAGTTCCTTGCGCTCGCCCCGCGGCGCCGTGGCGGACGATCCCGGCGTCGAGACGACAGTCGCAGAACGCACGACGACGGGCTTGGGCCCAGCGACGGGATGAAAGCAGGCGTACGCGCGATCGCCCGACATGGTGAGCGGCGGATCGACGCGTCGGCACTGGTCCGTCGCGTACTCACAGCGCGGCGCGAATCGACAGCCGATGATCTCCTTCGAGAGGTCCGGCGGCAGACCCGCGATGGACGCGAGCGCGTGTTTGGTGGTGTTCTCGAGGTTCGGCATCGACGCGAGGAGCGCCTGGGCGTACGGGTGGTGCATGGAATAGAAGAGGTCCGAGGTCGTCGCCTCCTCAGCCTTCTTGCCGCCGTACATCACGATCACCCGGTCGGTGCGACCCGCGATGACGCCCATGTCGTGGGTGATGAGCAGTACGCCCATGTTGAGGTTCGTGCGCAGACGGTCGATGAGGTCGAGGATCTGGGCCTGGATCGTCACGTCGAGGGCTGTCGTCGGTTCATCGGCGATCAGCAGACTCGGCTCGCAGACCAGACCCATGGCGATGATGACGCGCTGGCGCAGTCCGCCCGAGAGTTCGAACGGGTACTGGTCGAGACGCTCGGCCGGTCGGGGCATCTCGACCATCTCCAGCACCTCGAGGGCGCGCTGGCGCCCCTCGGCGTCGCTGGCGCCCTTATGGATGCGCAGGCCCTCACCGATCTGACGGCCGATGCGCATGGTCGGATTGAGCGAACTCATCGGATCCTGGGGAATGAGCGCGACCGACTGACCACGTTGCTCGCGCATCTCGTGTTCGGACAAGGTCGACAGGTCGACGCCGTTGAGATGAACCGAACCGGCGGCGAGCTTTCCGCTACCGGGCAGGAGTCGCATGATCGCCAGGCCGGTCGTGGTCTTACCGCACCCCGACTCGCCGACCAGGCCAACGCACTCGCCCGCCTCGATCGTCATCGAGAAGTCGTCGACGGCGGTGACAAAACTCTTGCGCGAGGTGAATTGGACCTTGAGATTGTCTACCGAGAGCAGCGAGGGCATAGTCGCTCAATGTTACTCTTCCGGACCAAATCGACTGCTACGCCGAGGAGATCTCTCGGCCGGTCCCCACGCGCCGCACGCGCCCCTCCCACGAGGGCAACTTCCAGCTCGTGCGGTGTTGGTCCGTGGGCCCGTGTCGACGTAGTGCCTCCAGATGTGCCGGTGCACCGTACCCCTTGTTGCGGGCCCAGTCAAAGTCCCCGAACTGTCGGTCCAGTTCCACCATCACGCGGTCACGCTGAACTTTGGCGAGGACCGACGCGGCGGCGATCGTCGCGCATCTGGCGTCGCCCTTCACGACCGTCTCGTGCGCCAGGTCGGCGTAGGCCAAATCCGGCGGCGGCGCGACGCCGGAGGGAACGTCCAAAGGTGCGCGTAACAGGTTGAACGAGCCGTCGAGCAGCGCGAAGGTCGGGCGTACGACCAGGCCATCAAGTGCTCGCGTCGCCGCGACCGCGAGCGCGAGGCGCAGTCCCCAGTCGTCAATCTCGCTCGAACTGACGGAGCCGAGCGACCAGTCGAGCGCCCAGTCGCGCAGCGGTGCCTCCAATGCCTCTCGTTGCGCGCTCGTCAACAACTTCGAATCGGTCAGACGTCGCGGTGGTGGCGTCAACGACGTGACCACGACGACGCCGACCGTGAGCGGGCCGGCCAGCGCTCCGCGGCCGACCTCGTCCACGCCCACGACGACCTCGCCGCGCGCGAGCAACTCGCGCTCGTGGCGCAACAGGTCAACGGCGGCGAGGGACACGACCTAAGGGTAGTGACGAGACCGCCACGTAGCATGCATCAATGCCACGTGACGCCATCATCGTTCCACTGAAGCGCTTCGACGTCGCCAAAGAACGACTTCGCGGCGCCGGCACCACGGACGTCACCGCGCTCGCCGAGCAGCTCGCGATCGAGGTGATGACACGATGCGCCCCGCGCCACGTCATCGTGCTGAGCGAGAGCGACGAGATCTCGGCCTTCGCCGAGCAACACGGTGCCGAGGTCTGGCGCTCGAACGCACGGACGCTCAACGAGGCGGTGCAGGGCGCGTACGACGCACTGGGCGATCGATTCGAGCGGCTCTTCGTCGTGCACGGCGACTTACGCCGACCCGACGGTCTCGGCGCGTTCGAACCGACGTCAACCGTCACGATCGTGACCGATCACCACGGCTCGGGCACCAACGTCCTGATCGTCCCGACCGGAGAGGACTTCCACTTCGCCTACGGCGTCGACTCGGCCCTTCGCCATCAACGAGAAGCCGAACGCCTCGGACTCGACTTCGACGTCATCGTGGACAGCCCGTGGCGATTCGACGTCGACGAACCCGAGGATCTGGAGATCCACCCGGACAGCATTTGAGGGGGCCCGAAGGCCCCCTCAAATGCCATTCCCCG
>DAIOEY010000038.1:8374-9922 GCA_036745995.1 Acidimicrobiales bacterium
GCGGCCTTCTTCTTCACTACCTTCTTGGCGGCAGCCTTCTTGGCCGGAGCCTTCTTCTTCGCTACCTTCTTGGCCGGGGCCTTCTTAGCCGGGGCCTTCTTCTTCGCGGCTGTAGCCACTTTCCCTCCTTGGGACTCAACGTTGAATCAAATTAGGACCTCGAGCACACCACCGTGGTGATCTCGAATCTAGGTACCGCTTTGACAAGCGTGTACTCGCTCGTGTGTCACCCAGCTTCACAGCTGTGCGGCGACCGATCGCAGTGCACGGTCCAAACGCGCAGGAGCATTCCAAAAAAGTGTTGCGCACAACACGTTTGTGAAACAATGACCTCCTCCGCAGAAGGACATCTAAAAGTTCACTCGCTTTCAACACCAATGTCAAGCATTTCGAAGTTTTTTGCGACAGATGTTTTTTTGTGAATACTGACGACGGTGTGTACTTGGGTCGCGGTTACAACGGCGACGCGTCGAGTGGATCGCAACGTTCGACGCTCGTACTCGGTCCAAGTCGCAGCGGAAAAACTTCTTCGATAATCATTCCAAATCTCCTGATGACAGCGCGCTCGTGCGTGGTCACGTCAACGAAGAGCGACGTCGTTGCGATGATGGCGCGTGCGCGCAGCGACGGTGCGACGTTGCTGTTCGATCCATCAGGAACTGTCACTACACCACCGGGAGTGCATCGTGTTGGATACTCACCAATTACACAATCTTTACATTGGGATGGCGCAATTCTCGCCACGCGGACACTTATCGACGTCGCGCGACGAGGTCGCGGCGAACGCAGTGACGATCACTGGACCGAACGCGCGGGCGCGATAGTGGCGCCGTTGTTGCACGCGGCGTCACTGCGCAACGAGTCGCTCGGACAGTTGGCGTCACGCATCGACGAGCGAATCTGCGACGACGTCATGGGTGAACTGCACGATCGATACGGTGACCACCACCCCGCCGTGACACTCTTGCGCGGCGTGCTCGCGAGCGAAGAGCGCGAACGTTCGGGAATCTGGTCAACGGCGTCGGGACTGTTCGCGGGCATGCGCACCGACGCGGCGCGCGCCTCCGCGCGCGAGGCGCCGCTCGACGTCGAGTCGTTCCTGTCGGGTCCCCACCAACTGCACATCGTCGCGCCCAGTCGCCATCAGATGGTCACGACCCCCCTGGTCGTCGGTCTGCTCGAAGAGCTCGTCCACGCGACCTACGACCGCCACGAACGAGGCGCCCGGCTGCTCCTCGCCCTCGATGAACTGGCCAACGTGGCGCCGCTGCCCCGGCTCGCGAGCATCGTCTCCGAGGGCGGTGGGCAAGGGGTCCTGACCCTCGCCTGTCTCCAGGACCTCAGCCAGGCGAGGGGTCGTTGGGGGGCGTCGGGGGACGGTTTTCTCTCGCTGTTCGCGACCACCGTGGTGCTGCCGGGCATCGCCGACCGGCCCACGCTGGAACTGCTCAACCAGCTCGCCGGACGGACGCTCGCCCCTTCGCCCACGCACCAGCGCGGGCGTCGGGGCCAGCACGTGGGCTACGCCACGTCGTGGGTCGAGCGCGA
>DAIOEY010000038.1:10022-13818 GCA_036745995.1 Acidimicrobiales bacterium
ACGTGTTCGACCCGCTGGAAGGACCGCCACGCCGTCCACGGCGTACGTTCGGCGAGTTCGTGTCGCAGCGACGCCCGGTAGAGCGCGTCCGCGGCGGCGGCGTGCACGAAGAGCGAACGACCGTCGAGGACGTTCGACGATCCCTCGGGCCGCGCACCCACGAGTACGTGGTCGTGCAGGTGTGGTTCGCCGTGGCGGTTCAGTCCGTGGGTGAAGCTCACGATCCGCTCCCAGCGAGCGGGTTCGTCGACTCGTTCTCCGTGGCGCGTTGCCCGCACGACCAACCCCCGATCTTCGAGGTAGGCGATCGACGACGCGACCGACGCGCGGTGCGCGTCAACGACGGCGCGACCGTTCGAGGGATCGAACGCGAGCAGGATCGAGACCGGACGTGGCGCCGCCACGACGATGTCGTAGCCCTGGACCGCGGAGCGCTCGGTCGACGAGAAGACGCCCGCAACATCGCGGGCGTCTCGGGTGTCGCCCCCGCCACGCAACCACCAACCCGGCCCCCCGTCGCGCAGCCCCTCGAGTTCGAGCGCCGCGTCATCACTGAAGTACCTGACGTCATCTGATCGACGCACGAACAGTCGCAACACGCCCCACCTCTTTCGAGGCGCAACGGTCGCGCTAGAGCTGATCGGCGATTCTCTTGGCGAGCTCGTGCCCGGCCTTGGCGTACGCCGGCGTCGCGATCACCGCGCCACCGCCCGCCTGGAGCATGAGATTGTCGAGGAAACTGGCGTTGGCGACGCGGAACCGCACGGCGCTGCGACCGTCGTCGAGCACGCACCACTGGGCGTTGGGCAGCGGCTCGAAGAGCCACCGTCGGTAGGGCTCGACGATGGCGACGACCTCGTCGCCCTCGTCGCCCACCTGGGTCAGCCAGTTGACGACGCCGTCGGGCTCTCGCTGCTCGGTGACCGGCGACTTGGCGAGCACGCTGCTGATCCGGTCGACGCGAAACGTCCTCCAGGCCTCGCGCGTCGTGCAGTAGGCGCGCACCAGCGTGTGGCCGTTCAACACCTTTATCTCGCGCGGCTCGATGGAACGGACCCGCGACTCCTCCTCGACCCCGGGCGTGTACTCGATCTTGATCCGGTCGTGGTGCTCGACGGCCGCCTGCACCTGGGCGAGCATCGGCTCGTTGATCGGCGAATCGACGTTGACGAAGGCCTGGATGGTGTTCTCGATCTTGCCCACGGCTGAGAAGATCGCCGGATCGGTGTAGACCCGCGAGGCCTCTCGCAACGCGATGTTGAGCTCGAACAGGTCCCGCCACATCAGTGGTGACGGTTCGGCGCCGTGCGCGTCGGCGTCACTGAAGTCGGCGCGGTACGTCGAGTCGTCGTTCGCCTCGTCGTCCCAGTCGTCGCACTCCTTGATCACGTGGGCGGGATAGCCGTGACGGTCGCCCATTGGCTGCAGCGAGACCAGGCGGTCCATGATGAGGCGCACGTGGTCGGGTTCGAGCGAGAACCTCATCGCCAGTTCGCTGACGCGCAGTCCGTCGTCGGCGAGGTAGACCGCGTGCAGGAGCTGCAGGGTCTGGCCGAGGACGTCGTTGGTCGCCGGCCCGGTGAACTTGAGTGAGTCGAGCGGCGGGGTCTTGCCGCGATTGACCTGCTTCAACCAGTCCTCGAGGTCGTTCTTCAGTGACTTGGGATTCTTCAACGCGACGCGATCGGCGGCCTCGAGTACGAATCGAAGCGCCGCCCACTGGCTGTCGAACGTGATGCCGATCTCCACGCGACCCTCCTTCTTGTTCGCCGCCATGGCGTGGGGGTACTGGCGCAGCAGCAGATCGCGGTAGTTCTCGTTCGTCGACACGACGACGTCCACGGGCGTCGGCGCCTTGGTGTACTCGGGACGCCACGACGTGGCGACCTCGAGCGTGGCGTCGTCGACGCTGAACGTGTCGCTCAAGACGCTCGGCATTGAGGTAATCCGCGAGAACCGGTAACCCTTGATCTCCTCGGTGCCAAAGACCCGCGCGACGAGGTAGGGCACCCCGTGGAAGACCTCGATCGCGAGCGGCTCGACCATGCGTGACTTGTTCGTCGAGGACCGGTAGTCAAAGACCAGTGCCCGATGAAGGTTGAGCGCGCGAAGCACGGGCGTGTAGTAGTTGGAGAACTCGAGTCCTCCGTCGCCGGCCGGTCCCTCGCTGAACACGCTGAAGGCCCCGGTCGAACCGAAGCCGCAGAGTCGAAGGGCGAGCTGCACGACGCGCGACTCGTCGTCGCTGAAGTAGATGGGCGGCGCGTAGGCGCTCTGGGGGTCGATCCAGTAGCCCGCTCCCCCGTCGTCGAGCGCCACGGTCTCGATCTGGAAGCCGAGTTCGCGGATGCTCGCCTTGTCACGTTCGAACTTCTGACGCACGGCCGTGTCGCTGCCGTCGTACGCACGGATCTTTCGCGGACCCTTGGCCGACGCCGGGAACTCGTCGATGACGAGATCGCGGACGATCTCCTCCTGAGTGACCGGCTGGGCCTTGGTGGCGTCCTGCAACAAGAGCACCAGCGCGATGAGACGTTCACGACGCCCCTCGACCTCACCTCGAATACTGACCATCGCGCTCCTTCTTCACCCCGAGGGTACCGTCGCCGCGCACCGACGCACGCAAAAGATCGTCGATCGCTACGGAAGTTTGTCGGTCCGCAGGTCGCTGAGGGCTTCCTCGCGGCGCCACGTGCCCGAACGGCCACCCGACTTCTCCCACAACGCCACCTCTTCGACGGTCATCGTGCGGTCGTCGGACTTGCACATGTCGTAGATCGTCAGGGCCGCCACCGTCACGGCGACCAGCGCCTCCATCTCGACGCCGGTGCGGTCGACCGTGTCGACACTCGCCTCGACCTCGATGTAGGTGTCGGCGATGTTGAAGTTGACGTGCACGTTGCCCACGAGCACCGGATGGGCCATCGGCAGCAGCGACGACGCCTGCTTCGCCGCCTGCATGCCCGCGACGCGCGCGGTCGCGAGCACGTCACCCTTGTTCATCTCGTTGGCGGCCACACTCGCCGTGGTGGACGCCAGCATGTTGACGCGACACCGCGCCAGGGCGCGACGAGGACCGACCTCAGAGGGGCTCAGATCGCGCGGAAAGGTCCCCTCACGAGCCGACATGCGTAGTTGGTGGAAGTCGTCCACGCCGCCCATGCTACCGAGGCCACGATTGAGCGGGCCACGTCGAGCGTTACACTGCTCTGGTCGCTTTGCGTACTGGAGTTCCCCATGCCGACCTACGAATATGAGTGCGAGACGTGTCACGAGCGCCTCGAGGCCGTGCAGAAGTTCGCCGACCCGGCCCTCACGACCTGTCCGGCCTGCGGGGGCGTACTGCGCAAGGTCTTCTCCGCCGTGGGCATCGTCTTCAAGGGCAGCGGCTTCTACAAGAACGACAGCCGAGGAAGCGGTGCCAAGGCAAAATCGCCCGCCTCGGGCTCGACGCCCGCAGCGTCGAGTTCGGATTCGGGTTCTTCGTCGGGATCGGACGCAAGTTCCAAGGCCGGATCGGATTCGAGCACGTCGTCGAGCGCGGCGTCGACGTCATCGTCGAAATCTGACTCGAAGGCAAAGTCCGAGACCGGCTCGAGCACCGCGACCAAATCCAAGGGTTAGGAGCCCGACACCGCGATTCCGTCGATCGCGAGCGTCTGGCCGGCGGCGCTGCCGGGCAGCCATTCCACGTCGTTTCCGACGTAACGCACGTCGAGCAGCATCCGCTGCAAGGTCGAGGCAACAGTGACCTCGCGAACCGGTTCAGCCAACTCACCGTTGCGGATCATGAGAC
>DAIOEY010000039.1:0-13748 GCA_036745995.1 Acidimicrobiales bacterium
TACGGCTTCAAGAGCCTGCGCCAGCGCGGCGGTCTCTCGGGTTACCCCAACCGCTCCGAGAGCCAGCACGACTGGATTGAATCCTCACACGCCTCAACCGCGCTCTCCTACGCGCACGGCCTCTCGGTAGCGCTCGAACACCGTAAGGAACTGGTCGGCCACGGCGGGCGCCGTCACGTCGTCGCGATCGTCGGTGACGGATCGCTGACCGGAGGCATGGCCTACGAGGCGCTCAACAACCTCGGCCACTCTAATCAACGAGTCGTGATCGTCTTGAACGACAACGGACGTAGCTACGCGCCGACCATCTCGAAGCTCTCCGAGTCACTCACGTCGCTGCGCCTCAATCGCACCTACGTCTCGGCGCGCGAACGCATCCGCGACGTCGTGCCTCACCTTCCCCGGGTCGGCAAGGCCGCCTACCTGGGCGTGCACGGCTTCACGTCGGTGGTGCGCGAGATGGTCACGCCCCACACGTTCTTCGAGAACCTCGGCGTTCGCTACGTCGGACCCATCGACGGGCACAACATCGAATCCCTCGAGACGGCGCTCAAGAGCGCGTCGGACTGGGACGGCCCGATCGTCGTGCACGTGCTCACCGAAAAGGGCAAGGGCTACGAGCCCGCGACGAGTGACGACCTGAAGATGCACGACTTCAAGCTGCCTCCGCGGTTCAACGACGAAGAGGTCGCCCCCCAGTCGTTCACCGAGGCCTTCGCCAACGCGCTCACGACCATGGCCGGCGTCGACGACCGCATCGTCGCGATCACCGCGGCCATGGCCGGGCCAACCGGTCTGCTGGGATTCCAGGAGCGGTTCCCCACGCGGTTCTTCGACGTGGGCATCGCCGAGCAGCACGCCGTCACCGCCGCCGCGGGCATGGCCATGGGCGGACTCAAGCCCGTCGTCGCGATCTACTCGACGTTCTTCTCGCGCGCGTTCGACCAGGCGAACCTCGACGTGGGACTCTTGAACCTGCCCGTCGTCTTCGTCTTCGACCGCGCCGGCGTCACCGGGGACGACGGTCCGAGCCACCACGGTCTGCTCGACATCGCGCTCTGTCTCGCCATACCGAACATGACGATCTTCGCGCCCTCGAGCGCCGAGGAGATTCCCGGAATGTTGGCGACGGCACTGTCGATGTCGACGCCCACGGCGATCCGGTTTCCCAAGACCCTGCCCAAGCCCTTCGACGGCGAGATCGGCGAGGAATTGAACGCCCGCGAGGTCGTTCGCGGCGACGGCTCGCTGTGTGTCCTGGCCGTCGGGAAGATGGCGCCGAACGCGTACCAGGCCCTCGAACTCCTGGGCGACGAGCGCGCCAGGATCACGCTCTACGACGTGCGGGTCCTGCCCCCGGACCAGGCCATGATCGACGACGCGTTGCGCCACGATCGCGTCATCACCGTCGAGGACGGGACGCGCCACGGCGGTGCCGGCACGTTGATGGTCTCGGCGATCCGCGGCCGCGCCCAGGAGTTGGGCCTGGCCTTTCCGACGACCCGGATCCTCGGCGTGCCGCGGGTCTTTCTCGAACACCACCGACCCGACGCGCTGCTGGCCGAGTTGGGACTCGATCCCGAAGGTCTCGCCGGAGCCTTCAACCGGCTGCTCGCCGACGCGCCCGAATTCCCCCACGTGCTGCCCGAGTCGCCCCGTCCGCGCTACCTCTAGTGGTCGCGAACGGTCCTCGGACCGTTACATTGACGTCATGACCTACGCGTTCGACAAGTCCAACGAAGAGTGGCGCCAGGAGTTGGCGCCCGACCGCTACGCGGTGCTGCGCGAAGCGGCGACCGAGGCCCCCTTTTCGGGTTCTCTGCTGCACGTCGACGCCGAGGGTGTGTTCACCTGCGGTGGATGTGGTCAGCACCTCTTCACGAGTGCCCAGAAGTTCGACTCGAGTTGCGGATGGCCGAGCTTTGACGCGTGCGAACCGGGCACGATCATCGAACGTCCCGATCACGCGCTCCTGCGCTCGCGCACCGAGATCCTGTGCTCACGCTGCGGCGGACACCTCGGTCACGTCTTCAACGACGGTCCGACGTCGACCGGTCTTCGCTACTGTGTGAACTCCCTCGCCATTGACTTCGACGAGAAGAAGGACGAGACGACGAGCGCTTAGACGTCGAGGAAACGGCGGATCGCGATCGCCGAGCCGACCGAGCCAATCACCACGCCGACGATCAGCACGACCGCGTTGGTGCCCCACAGCGCGCTGGTGCTGAGCGAGAACTCGTTGTGCAGCGGATACCAGATGTGCAGTGCCGTGACGGCCAGCATCGCGACGGCCGAGCCGAGCAGTCCCTGGATGAAACCTTCGGTGATGAACGGGATGCGGATGAACCAGTTCGTCGCGCCGACCAACTTCATGACCGAGACCTCTCTTCGCCGAGCGAAGATCGCCATGCGAATGGTGTTGAGGATCAGTACCGTCGCCGAGAGCAAGAGCACGCCGGCGAGAGCGAGGAACACGATCTGCAACACGCGGATCGCGTGGTTCATCTCGCGGATCTGTTGGATCGGCGCGGTCACGCGGTAGACGCCGGGCTGGTTGGAGAACTGGGTCACGACGGTGAACGCGTTCGCCGGCACCGTCGGCACGCAGCGAAACGACGTCGGCATGTCCGCGACCGTCAACGTCTGGGTCTCGGCGGGATTGAGCAGTTTCTTCGCCTCGTTGTAGTCCTGGAGCTGGGTGAAGAAGACGCACTTCTTCACGATCGGCAGGTTGGCCAGCTCGGTCTGGATGTTGCCGATCTCGCTCTGCGAGGCCGTGGGCTGCATCCAGACGATGACGCGGGTCCCCTGCTGCCACTGCGCCGAGGCCTGGGCGGCGCTCTGCTTCAACAACAGCGCCGCGCCGACCAGTGAGAGCGACACCGCGACGGTCAAGACGGCCGCGATGGTCATCATCCGGTTGCGCCAGAGGTTGCTCAGCGTCTCCTTGATGGCGTAGCGCAGATAGACGCGCATCAGATACTGCTCGCGGTCTCGTCGATGCCGTAGACGCCGCGGACCTGGTCGCGGATCATCTCACCCTTGTCGAGTTCGATGACGCGCCGGCGCATCCGGTCCACGAGCGTCTTGTCGTGGGTCGCCATCACGACGGTCGTCCCCGTGCGGTTGATCCGCTCGAGCAGTGCCATGATCGACTCGGAGTTCGTCGGGTCGAGGTTGCCGGTCGGTTCGTCGGCGAGCAGGATCAACGGACGATTGACGAAGGCGCGCGCCACCGCGACGCGCTGTTGCTCGCCGCCGGAGAGTTCGTGGGGCAGGTTCTTCGACTTCTCGCTCAGTCCCACGAGGTCGAGGATCTGGGGCACCTGGGAGTCCACCGTCGAGCGGGGCCGTCCGATGACCTCGAGGGCGAAGGCCACGTTCTCAAAGACCGTCTTGTTCGGCAGCAGGCGAAAGTCCTGGAAGACGCAGCCGATGTTGCGCCGCAGGTACGGCACGCGCCACTTGGGCAGGTCGCCGATGTCGCGACCGGCCTCGAGGATCCGGCCCTGATCGGGGTACTCCTCACGTAGCAAGAGACGCAGGAAGGTCGTCTTACCCGAACCCGAGGATCCAACGAGGAACACGAACTCGCCCTTGTCGATGTCGAGCGAGATGTCCTTCAGTGCGGGGGTGCCGTTCTTGTAGGTCTTCGAGACGTTCTCAAAGCGAATCACGGTTACACCCCCTTCGGGTTGGTTGGTATCAGCGCGCGACGCGGCGATCTCGTTCCGGACCATTCTAGTTTGCGGGTGTGCGACGTCCGCGCCACGAAACCTTGCAGTTTCACGCGCCCTGAAGATTCTTAATCACGTGCGTTAACTGAGACCGCGCTGACGACGAAGTTCGGCTTCCATGAATCCGTCGAGATCACCCAACAGCACGGCGTCCACGTTGCCGGTCTCGTGCTCGGTGCGGTGGTCCTTCACCAACTGATACGGCGCTTGGACGTAACTGCGGATCTGCGAGCCCCACGCGTTCTCGCCGCGGTCGCCGCTCAACGCGTCCATCGTGGCGCGTCGCTCGGCGCGTTGGCGTTCGGCGAGCTTCGCTTCAAGGATCTGCATGGCGCGCGCGCGGTTCTGGTGCTGGCTTCGTTCGTTCTGACAACTCACGACGATGCCCGTGGGCAGGTGCGTGATGCGTATCGCCGAGTCGGTCTTGTTGACGTGCTGGCCACCAGCGCCCGAGGACCGGTAGGTGTCCACGCGCAGTTCCTTCTCGTCGATCTCCACCTCGGAGGCGTCATCGGCGAGCAGCGGGATCACGTCAAGACTCGCGAAACTCGTCTGGCGACGCGCCTGTGAGTCGAAGGGACTGATGCGCACCAAACGGTGCACGCCGCGTTCGGCCGACAGCCATCCGTAGGCGAAGCGGCCCTTCACGATGAACGTCGCCGAAAGCAGTCCCGCCTCACTGCCCTCGGTCGCCTCGTCGATCTCGACGCCGAATCCGCGCCGCTCGGCCCAGCGCGAGTACATGCGCAGCAGCATCTCGGTCCAGTCCTGAGCGTCGGTGCCGCCGGCACCGGCGTGCAGTTCGGCGATCGCGTCGTTCTCGTCGTAGGGTCCACTCAGCAGACTCTGGATCTCCAGGGCCGCGACTTCACGGGTGACCCGGGTCACGTTCTCGGTCAGCTCGTCGAGCAACGACCAGTCCGCGTCTCCCGACGCGAGCGCCTCGCGCGAGAAGTCGATCAGCACCGCACAGTCGTCGATGCCGCGCCGCAGCCCGTCAAAGGTGTCGAGGTCGTTGGTCAGCCGACCGAGTTCGGTCGTGACCTCTCGGGCGTGGTCCTGGTCGTCCCAGAGGTTCGGGTCCTGCGCCTCGATCGAGAGCGCCGCGTGGCGCGCCCGACTCGCGTCGGTCTTCAGGTAGTCGCGCGCGGCGCTCCAACGGGTTTCGAGCTCTTCGAGGCTGGCGACGGCTTCGCGAAGAGCGTTCTCCGCCTTAGGGTCGGCCATGGCACTGCTTGAACTTGCGACCCGATCCACACCAGCACGGTTCGTTGCGCCCGATCTTGTCGCCCTCTTTGGGTAGCGCCTTCACCGCGCTCGCGGTCTTGCCGTGGGCCGGCAATCCGAGCGCGCCGGGCGCGACCTCGCTCGCGTTGGTGACCGCCTTCTCGAGACCCTCGTCGGTCTCCTCGGGCGGCGGTTCGGTCAACTCGACGTGGGTGATGAAGCGAACGAAGTCGTGATCGACGGCGACGAGGAGGTGCTCGAACATGAGGTACCCCTCCTTCTGCCACGCGGTCAGGGGGTCCTGTTGGGCGACCTGGCGAAGGTGGATGCCGTCGCGCAGGTAGTCCATGTCCGAGAGGTGGTCGCGCCAACGCTGGTCGAGGATCTGGAGCATCACGTCGCGCTCGATCTCCTTGGCGGTGTCCAGTCCCCCGATGTAGTTCTCACACTTCTCGCTGTACATCGTCAGCGCGTCCTCGAGAACGAGGGCCACGATCTCCTCGCGGTCGTCGTAGGCGTCGAGGGTCTCGAAGGAGAGTCGCGTCGGGTAGTAGGTCTGCAGTTCCACGAGCAGGGCGTTGATGTCCCACTCTTCGGCGAACTCGCCGGCGAGTTGTTCTTCGACGACCTCGGTCATGATCTGCTCGATCATCTCGATCGTGGCGTCGTGGATGTCCTCACCGTCGATGACCTGCTGACGTCGCCCGTACATGACCTTGCGCTGCTCGTTCATCACCTCGTCGTACTTGAGGACGTCCTTGCGGATCTCGGCGTTACGACCCTCGACGGTGTTCTGGGCCCGCTCGATGGCCTTGGAGACCATCTTCGCCTCGATCGGCAGGTCGTCGGGCATCGTGCGGTCCATCACCCACGAGACGGCGCCCGTGGCGAAGAGTCGCAGCAGGTCGTCCTCGAGCGAGAGGTAGAAGCGGCTCTCGCCGGGGTCACCCTGACGTCCCGAACGTCCGCGCAGCTGATTGTCGATCCGTCGTGAGTCGTGGCGCTCGGTACCGAGCACGTAGAGCCCTCCGAGGTCGCGCACCTCGTCGCCTTCTTCCTCACAGATCGCCCGGAACTGCGACAACGCAACCTGGTAGGCGGCGTCGTACTCTTCGCCGCCCGGCTCGAACCCGCGGCCGATCGCTTCGCGCGTGGCGAGACCCTCGAAGTTGCCCCCGAGGATCACGTCGACCCCTCGACCGGCCATGTTGGTCGCGACCGTCACGGCGTGCTTGCGACCGGCCTGGGCCACGATCTCGGCCTCACGGAAGTGCTGCTTGGCGTTGAGGACCTCGTGCTGCACGCCGGCCTTGGAGAGTTCGCGCGACAGCAGTTCTGACTTCTCGACCGACGCGGTACCGAGCAGGATCGGCTGTCCGCGGTCGCTGCGCTCGCGCACGTCCTCGACGATGGACTTGAACTTGGCGGCCTCGGTCTTGAAGATGAGGTCGGGCTGGTCATCGCGCCGAGAGGGCTTGTGGGTCGGAATCGACACGACCGACAGGCGGTAGGTGTTGCCGAACTCGCCGGCCTCGGTCTCGGCCGTGCCGGTCATGCCCGCCAGTTTCTCGTAGAGACGGAAGTAGTTCTGCAGGGTGACGGTCGCCCAGGTGTGGTTCTCCTCCTGGATCCGCACGCGCTCCTTCGCCTCGACGGCCTGGTGCAAGCCGTCGGACCAGCGACGTCCGTCGAGGGTTCGACCGGTGAACTCGTCGACGATCTTCACGTCCCCGGCGTCGACCAGGTAGTCCTTGTCGCGGTGGAAGAGCTCCTTCGCTCGAAGGGCCTGGCCCAACTGGTGCACGTAGTTCGTCGCGACCGCGTCGTAGAGGTTGGTGACGCCGAGTTGACGTTCGACCTTCTCGATACCGGCTTCGGTCGGGATGACGGTCTTCTTCTCCTCGTCGACCTCGTAGTCGACGTCGCGGACCAACGTGCGCACGATCGAGGCGAACTGGTAGTAGAGCTTCGTCACGTCCGACGCCGGGCCCGAGATGATGAGCGGCGTACGGGCCTCGTCGATGAGGATCGAGTCGACCTCGTCGACGATGGCGTAGTGGTGGCCGCGCTGGACCATGTGTTCGCGTCGGCGCGCCATGTTGTCGCGCAGGTAGTCGAAGCCGAACTCGGTGTTGGTCCCGTAGGTGATGTCGCTCGCGTAGGCTTCGCGCTTCTGATCGAAGTCGGGCAGGTCCGGACCGACGCGCCCGACACTCAGGCCGAGGAAGCGGTGCAGTTGGCCCATCCAGTTGGCGTCACGGGTGGCGAGGTAGTCGTTCACCGTCACGACGTGCACGCCCTGGCCCGCGAGGGCGTTCAGGTACACGGGCAGGGTCGACACCAGGGTCTTTCCCTCGCCGGTCTTCATTTCGGCGATCCAGCCGAAGTGCAGCGCCATGCCGCCCATCAACTGCACGTCGTAGTGGCGCTGGCCGAGCACGCGCGTCGCTCCCTCGCGCACGACGGCAAAGGCCTCGAGCAGCAGGTCGTCCAGGGACTCACCCTCGGCGAGGCGCTCTTTGAAGACCACGGTCTTGTTGCGCAGCTCCTCGTCGGTCAGGGCCGCCATCTCGCCCGCGAGTTCGTTGACCGGTCCGACGAGCTCGGCGAGTTGGCGAACCCGCTTGCCCTCGCCCGCCTTCAGGATCTTGTTGAACACACTCATATCGAGACCCAGCCTAACGGTCGAAGTGGGGTTGCTTCAGGGCTGCGAGTGTCTGACCTGGTCTTTGACCCCACACTTGCCTGCGGCGGTGTCCGTACGCGCCTCCGGCAGCGAAGACGCTCTCCGGCGACGTGGTCGCACACTTCACCGGCTCTCGAACCGACCACGTTGACCGGTCCCAGGCAGGACTTACTTCTAAACCGCGCCATGCTCAGCGTCAACAAGACGCCTTACGTGGGTCGTTTCGCCCGCGGCTGGCATCGACTTGCAACCACAGAACCACTCGCAGCCCTTGGCACATTCTACGCGCCGCGGCGGCTCAGGACTTCGGGCGCGTCAAGAGGACGAGGCCGAGGCGCAACCCGAGCACCAGGGTCGCGAGGGGCGCCAGCAGCCGCCGCAGGCCACTGGCCGTCTGCCACTCGAAGCGCAGCGCGCTCGCGTGGTGCGCGATGATCATCGCGCGCGAGTCGCGTTGGCGCGACAGGCCCTCGATGTGGGTCACCGCCGCGTCGTGCACCGCCGCCACGGCGTGGCCGTGTTCACGCACCTGCCAGCAGAGCGCCATGTCCTCGGCGAACATGAAGTACCGCTCGTCGAAGCCGCCGATCGACTCGAAGACGTCGCGACGGATGAGAAAGCACGCCCCCGAGACCCAGTCGACCGTGCCGTCGGCGCGAGCGGAGCGGTACGCGCGCGTCGCGGGATTGTTCGCCCACAACGGCGCGAGCAGCGCGTGCGCCCCCGCCAACCAGAAGTTGGGAAAGACCCGCTGGGAAGGGTAGATCGAACCGTCGGGTCGCTGGATCTGGGGACCGACCACGGCGACGTTGGGGTGGGTGTCGAGGAACGCCGTCAACGCGCTGACCGCGCCCGGATGGATCACGACGTCGGGGTTCGACACCAACAGGTAGCGCCGGTACGTCGCCGCGGCGGCGCCTCGGTTGACCCCACGCCCGTAGCCGAGGTTGAGGCCGGGTTCGACGAGCACCACGTCGTCGTGGCCGACGAGGGCCGGCGGCGTGGAGCCGCGCTCGCCGTTCTCGACGACGACGATGTCGGTGACGCCGTTGGTGCGTAGCGACGCGAGACAGCCGGTCAGCGCGTCGCCGGCGTGGTAGTCCACGACGACCGCCGACACGTCGAGGGCGACGTCGTTCATGACACGTCGCGCGGACCAAGGCGGTCCGTCAAGAGCCGGGCGACGCCGTCGTGCCACGCGGGCAGCGCCTTCCATGACTGTGCCTGCCACTTGGCGGTCGACAGGTCGCTGCGCGTGGGTCGGGTCGCGAGTGGTGCCGGGTCGAGGTCGCTCGTCGCGATGGCGCTCGCGAAGCCGTCCTCACGTCCGAGGAGGGTGCCGGCGAACGTGGCCACGTCGAACCACGTCGTCGTCCCGGTGTTCGCGACGTGCCACACTCCCCCGGGTCGTTGGCGCACCATGGTGACGAGACAACGCGCCAGGTCGGCCGCGAGCGTGACGGTTCCGGTTTGGTCGTTCACGAAGCGCACGCTCGCCCCCGACGCGGCGCGCTCGGCGATCACGTGCAGGACGTTCTTACCGCGAACCCCCATGACCCACGACGTGCGCACGACGGTGTCCTCGTCAGAGCACAGCAGTTCGCCCGCCAGCTTGGAGCCGCCGTAGACGTTGAGCGGATTCGCGTCGTCCTCTTCGACGTAGGCCGCTCCCTTGGCGCCGTCGAACACGTAGTCGGTCGAAATCGTGATGAGGTGGGCGCCGGCGTCGTTCGCCGCCATCGAGAGTGACTCCGTCGCCGTGGCGTTGACGGCGTAGCACTGTTCCGCGTCGGTCTCGGCACGGTCGACGGCGGTGTAGGCGGCCAGGTGCACGATCACGTCGGGCCTCGCCACGAGAATCGCCTGGGCCACGGCGTCGCGGTCGGTCACGTCGAGGTCGTGGCGAGTGAGGGCGAGCACGATGAACTCGTCGTCCAAGACCGGCCGGCCGTCGGGTTGAAACGACGGGTCGGCACCGAGCGGGCTCAGGCCCGACAGCGTGTCGACGAGGTCGACGCCCACCTGTCCCGCGGCACCGGTGACCATCACGCGCGTCGGCGTCGTCACGAGGCGCTCTCCTGGGCGCGCAGGTGTACGACGTCGCCCACGAAGAACTTCATCTGGCCCTCGTCGGTGTCGAGCACGAGTCGACCGTGGTTGTCGACGCGTCGCGCCTCGCCGACGAAGACGCCGTTCTGGGTCTCGACGCGAACGCTCTGACCCAGCGTCAGGAGCGCGCGCTCGTACTCGTCACGCAGGGCCGACTGTCCGACCTCGGTATCGAGTTGGCGTCGACGTTCCTCGAGCTCTTCGAGCACGATGTCGAGCAGCGCGAGTGGCGTGATCGTCACCCCCGACTCCTCAAGCACGCTCGTCGAGGTCGCCGGGTCCGGACAGCTCGTCAGGTTGACGCCGAAACCGACGACGACCGCCCACTGGTCACCGGTCGTCACGATCTCGGCGAGCAGACCGGCGATCTTGCGATCATTGACGAGCAAGTCGTTGGGCCACTTGAGACCGGGACGCACGCCGCAGAGGCGCACGAGTGCCGCTCGAAGCGCGAGCGCGACCGCCGCGACCGCCATCTGCAGTTGATCGGCGTCGATCGCGGGACGCAGTAGTAGCGAACACAACAGCGCCGTGCCCGTCGGCGACTCCCACTGGCGATCGAGACGGCCCCGACCGCGTGACTGGTAGTCCGCGTACGCGACGAGCCCCTCGTCAGCCCCCTCGTCAGCCCTTTGGGCCAGCCAGGTGTTGGTCGAATCGATCTCCGTAAAGTGCTCGACACGCCAAACCATTGGATTCACGTCTAAACATTAGGGTTTAACCGGCGGGTGGTAGAAAATAGCAGTCCCCGTACGGAGGTTGACGTGTTGAAGAAAGTCCTTATCGCCAATCGTGGCGAGATTGCGGTGCGCATTATCCGCACGTGCCGCGAGATGGGCATCACCACCGTCGCCGTCTACTCCGAGCTCGACCGCAACGCAATGCACGCCCGCCTCGCCGATGAGGCGTACGCCCTCGGGGGCTCGACCGCGGCCGAGAGCTACCTCAACACCGAAGCGATCCTCGACGTGATCGAGCGTTCCGGCGCCGACGCCGTGCACCCGGGGTACGGCTTCTTCTCCGAGAACACCGATTTCGCCCGGGCGATCACCTCCAAGGGCGTCACGTTCATCGGTCCCCCACCC
This sequence comes from Acidimicrobiales bacterium, assembly GCA_036745995.1. GTDB lineage: Bacteria > Actinomycetota > Acidimicrobiia > Acidimicrobiales > RAAP-2 > RAAP-2. Next base: position 10,845 of record DAIOEY010000039.1, read on the forward strand.
GAAGCGATCGAGGTGATGGGCGACAAGATCTCCTCGCGCCTCGCCGCCGAGGCGGCGGGTGTCGCCGGGGTGCCCGGGCGCAACGAGGCCCTCGCCAACGCGGACGAAGTGGTCGAGTTCGGCCACGAGTTCGGCTGGCCCGTCGCCATCAAGGCGGCCTACGGCGGCGGCGGACGCGGGATGAAGGTGGTCCAGGGACCCGAGGACGCTGCGAGCGCCCTCGAGAGCGCCCAGCGCGAGGCGCTCAGCTATTTCGGTCGCGCCGAGTGCTACGTCGAGCGCTACCTCACCAAACCGCGCCATATCGAGATGCAGATCCTCGCTGACGCGCACGGCAACACCCTCTGGCTCGGGGAACGTGACTGCTCCGCGCAGCGCCGCCACCAGAAGCTCATCGAAGAGTCGCCGGCGCCGAATTTTCCCGACGAGGTGCGCCGCGCCATGGGCGAGGCGGCCGTCAAGGTCTCGAGGGCCTGCGGCTACGTCAACGCCGGCACCGTCGAATTCCTCTTCCAGGACGGCGAGTTCTTCTTCCTCGAGATGAACACCCGCCTTCAGGTCGAGCACCCCGTCACCGAACTGGTCACGGGCCTCGACCTCGTCGAATGGCAGTTGCGCGTCGCGGCGGGTGAACGCCTCGACTTCGCCCAGGACGACATCGTGCGCACCGGTCACGCGATCGAGGTGCGTATCAACGCCGAGGACCCTTCGGGCGGACGCTTCTCGCCGTCGCCGGGCACCATCACCCGTTTCGACCAGCCCTCGGGCCCCGGCGTGCGCCTCGACGCGGGCTACGCCGCGGGCGACACCGTCTCGCAGTACTACGACAATTTGATCGCCAAGCTCGTCGTGTGGGGATCGGACCGCGAGAAGGCTCGCCGGCGCATGCTGCGCGCCATCGAGGAGACGCGTATCGAGGGCGTGGCGACGACGCTGCCCGCCGACGTCATCATCCTCTCGAGCGAGGACTTCGTCGAGGGCACGCACTCGACCAAGTGGGTCGAGGACACGCTCGACTTCAGCACGCTGGCGCCGGCCGCGCAGCCGATCGTCTCGATCGGCGACGGCGGCGTGCGCAAGGAGGTCACCGCCGAGGTGAACGGTCGTCGCGTCACCGTCGCGCTGTGGGTCCCCGAAGGCAACGACGGTCTGCCGCGCGCGACGAGCACCGCCGCGAAACCCCGCCGTCAACACCACGCGGGTGTCGTCGGCAGCGGTTCGGGCAACGTCACCGTCCCGATGCAGGGCACGATCGTGAAGGTCGCCGTCGAAGTCGGCCAGAAGGTCGAAGCCGGCGAGACGGTGGTGATCCTCGAGGCGATGAAGATGGAGAACTCGGTCAACGCCGAGAAGTCCGGTGTCGTCAAGGCCATCCGCGTCGCGGCCGGTGACTCGGTGAGCGGCGGCGACGTCGTCGCGGTCATCGAATGATCGTTCGCGACGAGGCCACCAACGCCGTTCGCGACGCGCGCGACGCGCTCCTCGAGGTCAGCCACTTCGTCCACGCCCACCCCGAGCTCGGGTACGAGGAGTTCCTCAGCTCCGAAGCGGTCGCCGCCGCCGCCGAACGGGCCGGCTTCGTCGTCGAGCGCGGCATCGCCGGGTTACCCACGGCCTTTCGCGCGACGAAGGGGCACGGAGACCTGCATCTCGTCTTCTGTGCCGAGTACGACGCGCTGCCCGACGTCGGTCACGCCTGCGGGCACAACATCATCGCCGCGTCCTCGCTCGGTGCTGCCATCGGACTCGCCGCGGTCGCCGACGAACTCTCTCTCACCGTCATCTTGCTCGGGACCCCGTCCGAAGAGGGCGGCGGCGGCAAGATCGACCTCCTGAGGGCCGGCTACTTCGACGGCGTGCACGCGGCCCTCATGATCCATCCGTGGCCCAACGAACGTCTGGAAGCAACGTGCCTCGCCGTCGACCACTTCGACGTCACCTTCACGGGTAAGGCGGCGCACGCGTCGGCGGCTCCCTTCGAGGGCATCAACGCACTCGACGCGCTGACGATCGCCCAGGTCGCCATTGGGCTGCTGCGCCAGCAACTGCTCCCGGGTGACCAGATCCACGGCATCGTCGTCGAAGGCGGATCCGCGGCCAACATCATCCCCGCCCACGTGGTCGCTCGTTACATGTGCCGCTCGGTCACGTCCGAGCGGCTCACCCAGTTGCGCGAACGCGTGAACGCCTGTTTCGAAGCCGGCGCTGTCGCGACCGGCGCACGGTTCGGCGTCGAAGAGCTGGGCAGCGCGTTCTCGCACATGGTGTCCGACGCCGACATCCTCGGTCACTACCGCAACGCCGCCGAGACCCTCGGTCGACGATTCGAACTCGACGACGCCCGGGCGCCGAAGCCGACCATCTCGACCGACATGGCCAACGTCTCGCTCGTGGTCCCCTCGATTCACCCGCTGCTCGCGATCCCGACCAACGGCGCGGTCAACCATCAGCCCGAGTTCACCGCCGCCTGTCTGGGCGAAGCCGCCGACCACGCCGTCATCGACGGCGCGATCGCGCTCGCGCACACCGCGATCAGCGTCGCCCAGGACCAGACCCTTCGCGCACGACTGCTGGCCCGCTCGTGATCGTCGAGCACGCGCTGTTGTTGGTGACGCCCGGGCGCGAGGAGGAGTTCGAAGCCTCGATGGCGACGGCACTACCGATCATTGAGTCCGCGCCGAATTGCTTCGGCGCCGAGGTCCGACGCCAACACGAGAATGAGTCCGTCTACCTCTTGCTCATCCGTTGGAAGTCGGTCGAGGCGCATCTAGCCTTTCGAGCGACGCCACTCTTCGCCCAGTGGCGCGAACGGACGCACCCCTTCTACGCGCAGCCGCCGTCGGTCACCCACTTCAACGAACCGATCACGCGCTAACTCGGCTGGTAGATCCCGAACTCGTCGCG
>DAIOEY010000040.1:0-13724 GCA_036745995.1 Acidimicrobiales bacterium
CTCTGTGGGCGACCTCGGCAAGATTGATGTGCCCGCGTCGCTTCGCTCAAGACTAGTTGGACCCTCGGGGCTTTCGTCACTCCTTCGGTAGTCTCTTGAACAATGACTCGGGCTACGTCGCGCACGATACGGGCCCTCGACCACGACTACAGCGCCGCGGTCACGCTCGTCGCCGGACTGGTGATCGCACTCATTTGGTCGGCCAGTGGGTCGGGTGCGTATCAACGCGCTCTCAACGCCGACTGGTTCTCGTCGAGTTCACCCTTGGGCCAGATCAACTCGTTGCACAATCTGGTGGTCGCCGGCCTCATGACACTCTTCTTCTTCGCGATCGGCCTCGAGCTCTCTCGTGAAGTGGCGAGTGGCACCTTCGCCAAGGCGTCGCACGCTCTCCCACCGGTCTTCGGGGCCCTCGGCGGCATGGCCGGCACCGCGATCTTGTCACTCATCGTCGGTGCGCTCGTCCACAGCGCCCCATTGCGCCACGGCTGGGGTGTCCCGATGGCCACCGACATTGCCTTCACGCTCGGCGCCCTGGCACTGGCGGGACGTCGGCTTCCCCCCACCCTGCGCCTCTTCCTCTTGATGCTCGCGGTCGCTGACGACGTCTTCAGTGTCATCGTGCTTTCCTTCACCGGCATCGAGCGCGTGCACTACCTCGAGCTCGTCGCCTTCTTCGTCCTCGTCGTGCTGAGCCGCCTGCTGAGCCGCCGTTTCCACGGCGTCGCTTGGCGACTCGGCGTGCTCGTGCTGCTGTGGCTGAGTCTGATGGGGGCGCACGTCGAACCTCCCCTCGCCGGCGTGGTCGCGGGCCTCGTCGTTCCGTTCCGCCTCCACGAGGGCCTGGCGCTCGAAGATCACGTGCGGCGTTGGTCGACCGGACTCGTGCTCCCTCTGTTCGCACTGGTGTCGTGTGGCCTGCAGTGGAAGGCGCTCTCGGGACACGTGGTCGAGACCGTAGTGGTGGCGACCGTCGCGATCCGTCTCGTTGGAAAGGTCATCGGCATCACCGGTGGCGTGGCCGTGGCGCGCCTCATTGGCTACCGATTGCACCCTTCGATCACGTGGCGCCTGCTGTCGCCCTCGGCCCTGCTCTGCGCCGTCGGCTTCACGGTGCCCCTGCTGTTCGCCGGGGCGCTGTACTCGAATCAGAGCCCCACCTACGGGGCCTTCACGCTCGGCCTCTTGATCGCCTCGGTGCTGGCCAGCGCGTCCGGCATCGCTCTTTTGAGAATCCAGTCGCGACCTCACTAAGTTGGGCGCGAGGAGAACAATGAAAACGAAACTGACAGAACTGCTGAAGATCGAGTACCCCGTGATGTTGGCCGGCATGGGTGGTGTCTCCTACAGCGCGGTGACCGCTGCCGTCTCCAACGCCGGCGGCTACGGCTGCCTCGGTGCCTCGACAATGACGAGTGAACAGCTCGCCGGTGAAATCGCGGCGACCAAGTCGCTCACGTCCAAACCCTTCGGTGTCGACCTCCTGACGGCCTTTCCCAACGACCTGTTGCGCAACGTCGAGCTGCTCATCGAGGGCGGCGCCTCGACGTTCGTCGCCGGACTCGGCGTGCCGCGCCAGGTCATCGACCTCTGCCACCAGCACCACGTACTGGTGATCTCGATGTGCGGCAAGGTCGAGCACGCTCGGCGAGCGCTCGACGCCGGGTGCGACGTCGTGGTCGCTCAGGGAACCGAAGCGGGTGGCCACACCGGTACCGTGGCGACGTTCCCGCTCGTACCGTTGATCGTCGACGCGGTCGACGGCGCGATTCCCGTCGTCGCGGCCGGCGGCATCTTCGACGGACGCGGTCTCGCGGCGTCGCTGGCCCTCGGCGCCGACGGCGTCTGGGTCGGCACGAGATTCATTGCCACGCCCGAGGCACGCGCGGTACCGGGCTTCAAGGAAGGCATCATCGTGAGTCGCGAGGACGGCACCGTGATCTCGCGCGCCTACACCGGCAAGACCATGCGGGTGCTGCGCAACGAGAAGACCGACCTCTACGAGGCGACGCCGTCACTCTTGAAGCCGTTCCCCGATCAACTCGGAGTATCGCTCAGTGACGGCACGTTCCATCTCGGTGGTGACGCCAGCACGCCGGGGATCGATCCCGACCGCGAGGGCTACCCCGCGGGACAGGCCGTGGGGGCGATCTCGACCTTGATCCCCGCGGGTGACATCGTGCGCAGCATGGTCGCCGAGGCCGAACAGATCATCGCCGCACTCGCGAAGAGCTAGAGGATTCGCGCGCGACCCGAATTGGGTGGCGACGTAGTCTCTGATCGTGCCCGTACCGCAGAACACGCTCGACGAGATCCTCTCGGCCGTGCGCGGCGCGGCCAAGCGCGTGACCGTCGCCAAACGGACGGTCGCCGAAGTACTGGTGACGACGAACCGTCACCTGACGGCCGACGAGATCACGACGTTGGTGCAGGAGCGCGAGCCCGACGTCAGCCCTTCGACGATCTACCGCATCCTCGAGGAGTTCGAGAGCCTGAAGATCGTGGTGCACGCCCACCTCGGTCAGACCGCGGCCGTCTACCATCTCGCCGGCGCCGTGCACGGGCATCTCACGTGCGAACACTGCGGTGCCACGTTGGAGATTCCCGCCGCCCACTTCGACGCGCTGAGCAAGGATCTGCAGCGCTCCTACGGATTCCTCCTCGACCGGCACCACGTGGCGATATCGGGAACGTGTGAACAGTGCCAGTCAGCGTCGCGAACGTAGGGTGAACGTTCGCTCGGTCTTAACCGGTTCTTAATGGATCGTCGGGAATAATAACTAGAGTCGAAAGCAACGCCATGCTCAAAATCGACCACCTGACGAAGCATTACAAAGACACCGTCGCACTCAACGACCTCTCCTTTGAGGTGAAGCCGGGCGTCGTCACCGGATTCCTCGGACCGAACGGCTCGGGAAAATCCACGACCATGCGGATCATCCTGGGCCTCGACCACGCCAACAAGGGACGAGCGACGATCAACGGGACCAACTACGCGGACCTCAAGGCGCCGCTGCGCGAGGTCGGCGCACTGCTCGACGCCAAGGCCGTCCATCCGGGGCGCACCGCGCGCAACCACCTTCGTTCGTTGGCGGCGTCCAACCAGATCAAGATGTCGCGCGTTGAAGAGGTGCTCCAGTTTGCCGGCATCAGTTCGGTCGCCAACAAGAAGGTCGGCGGGTACTCACTCGGCATGAGCCAACGCCTCGGCATCGCCGCCGCTCTCTTGGGTGATCCTCAGGTACTTCTGTTCGACGAACCAGTGAACGGTCTCGACCCGGAGGGCATCCGCTGGATTCGCGAGTTCTTCAGATCCCTCGCCAACGAAGGTCGCACCGTGTTCGTCAGCTCGCACCTGATGAGCGAGATGGCCGTCAGCGCGGACCAGATCATCGTGATCGGTCGCGGAAAGTTCATCACCCAAGGTTCCGTTGACGACCTGACCGAGACAGCGGCGGGTTCGGTACTCGTTCGCTCCACGGACCCACAGAAGCTGACGACCGTCCTCGAAGGACTGCGCGGCGTCGTCGAGGACGTCAACGACCACGCGATGAGCGTGGGTGGCCTCACGTCAGACCAAATCGGTCGCGCCGCGTTCGACGCGGGCGTGACGATTCTCGAGTTGACACCCCAGCGCGCCTCGCTCGAAGAGGTCTTCATGGATCTCACCGCCGACGCAGTCGAGTATGGCGGTTCGACATTGGAATCGACGCACGATGAGTAACGACGTGACCCTGATGTCCACCACACGGTCCGAGTGGATCAAGTTCCGTTCGGTGCGTTCGACGATCATGGGGTTCCTCTTCACGTTCGTGCTGACCATTGGTCTCGGCGCACTGATCACCGTCGCGATTCGCGGCCACTGGAACCAAACCGGTGTGGCCGACCGTCTGACCTTCGACGCCGTTTCGACGAGTCTGGCCGGCACGTACTTTGCGTCCTTCGCCGTGGGCGTCATCGGCATCTTGTTCATCACGAGCGAGTATTCGTCGGGATCGATTCGAACGACGCTGGCGGCGGTCCCCAATCGAGTCCGCCTCATGCTCGGCAAACTGATCGTGCTTGCGTTGTCGATGATCATCGTCAGCGAGATCGTCTGTTTCATTACGTTCCTGATGGGTCAGGCCATCTACTCCGGTGTCGTGCCGACGGCGTCTCTCAGCGACGGTGCCGTGTTGCGCTCGGTCCTGCTCGCCGGCGTCTATCTCACGCTGCTTTCGGTGCTGGGATTCGCCATCGGCATCATCCTTCGACAGAGCGGCGCCTGCATCAGCGTCTTCACGTCGATCCTGCTCATCATCCCGCTCATCATCTTCTTCCTCCCGCAGAGCTGGCAAACGTCGGTCTCCAAATACGAACCGTCGGCGCTCGGCCGAGCGATGATGTCGACCTCGCCGCCGAGTGCTGATTTCGGCGCGTGGACCGCGCTGATGGTACTGGTGATCTACGTCATCATCGTCCTCGGCGTCGGGACCACGATGTTGGTTCGCCGCGACGCCTAGCGAACGGCGTCGTCCTAGGGTGTCGCCATGGACCTGAGAGAGACACTTCGAACGACGGGCTCGATTCGCCAGTTCAGCGAGAAACCGGTCGACGACGAGGTGCTCGCCCAAGTACTCGACGACGCGCGATTCGCCCCTTCGGGGGGAAATCGCCAGTGCTGGCACGTCATCACCGTGCGAAACGCCAGTCAACGACGAGTGGTCCGCGACCTCTACCTCGACGCGTGGCACGACTACGTCGCGCACGTTCTGGCGGGTCTTATCCCCTTCTCCCCACTCGCGAGCGACGACGATCGGCGCGCAGCGCTCGCACAACGTTCGGCCGCCGAAGCCTCGTCACGACCCGACGGTTTCCCCGAGACGATCGACCAGGTGCCCGTCATGCTGGTCGTCTGCGCGGACCTGCGCGTGCTCGCCGCCACGGACCGCGACCTCGACCGGTACCAACTCGTGGGCGGTGCGTCGATCTACCCGTTCATCTGGAGCATCATGCTGGCAGCACGCGAACGCGGACTCGGCGGCGTCATGACGACGGTGGCGACGCGAAACGAAGAGGCCCTGCGCAGCGCCCTCGCGATCCCGCCGAACTTCGCCGTCGCGTCCGTCGTCGCGCTCGGCTATCCGCTGCGGCGACCCACCAAACTCACTCGCAAGTCGGTCGCCCAGTTCACGACCATCGACGCGTTCGACGGTCCGGCGTTCGACGTCGCCCCATAGAACCGCGTCGCTACGTACCAAACAATTCGTCGGTGTCCTCGCCGAGTCGTCGCGGTCCCCTCCGAAGGGCCGGACGCACGCCGTCGACCAGGAGCGGCGTGCGCATCGCGAGCGTCGCGCCACCGGGCGTCTCCATCGTGCCCAGGAAGTCGCCGTCGCGGATCTGCGGTTGGGCGAAGGCGCCGGCGACGTCGTAGATGGGACCGTGGGGCACCCCCGACGTCGCCAGTCGTTCCAACCACTCGACCGTCGAGTACGCGGAGAAGATTCGATCGAGCGTCGCGCGCAGGTCGTCCAGCGCCGTCACGCGCACGGCGTTCGTTCGCCACTCGCCGCGTGACGTCAGTTCCTCGTCGGCGAGCGCGTCGACCAGTCGCGCGAACTGGTTGTCGGTTCCCACGGCCACGAGCAGGAATCCATCGGCCGTCGTCACCGGTCCGTAGGGCGCGATACTCGGATGGTCGTTGCCCAACCGCTGGGGATTCTCGCCCGTCGAGAGGTAGCCCTGCGCCTGGTTGATCAGTGCGCTCATCGTCGACTCGAGCAGTGGCGCCTCGAAGTGGCGAGCGCCGCGACCTGTTGCCCTGGCGTAGAGCCCGGTGAGCAGTCCAATCGCCCCGTAGAGACCCGTCACCACGTCGGCAATCGGCGAACCGACCTTCGTGGGTTCACCGTCGGCCCGACCGGTGACCCCCATCAACCCCGAGCGCGCCTGGGCGAGCAGGTCGAACGACGGTTGGTCGGCGAGCGGCCCACCCGACGTCGCTGGCGTGACGCTGATCCACACGCAATCGGGATTCTGGTCGCGCAGGCGGTCCACGCCGAGGGAGCGGACCTGACTCGGAAGAAAGTTCTCGACCACGGCGTCGGCCTCGCGTACGAGCGCGGCGACGCGCTCAAAGTCATCGGGATCGCGCAGATTGGCCACGACGTTGCGTCGGTGTCGATTGATCGACAAGTAATACGTCGCGTCCTCGCCGAATCGTGGTGGCGCGAGTGCCCGCACCGGATCGCCGTCGGGTCCTTCGACCTTGATCACGTCCGCGCCGAGGTCGCCGGCGATCATCGCGCACAGGGGGCCCGCCAAGACGCGCGAGAGGTCGAGGACACGCACGCCTTCGAGCGGCAAGCCAGTGCCGACGTTGGTCGGGTCGAGGTGCCACACCATTACAGGACTTTCGACAGAAAACTCTTCAGTCGTTCCGAGCTCGGTGCCAAGAGGACCACCTTGGGATCTCCGAATTCTTCGATCACGCCACCGTCGAGAAAATAGACGGTGTTCGCGACCTCGCGAGCGAAGTTCATCTCGTGGGTCACCACGATCATGGTCATGCCACTGTGAGCGAGGTCCTTCATGACGTCGAGGACTTCGCCGACCAACTCGGGGTCAAGTGCCGACGTGGGCTCGTCAAAGAGCATCAACTTCGGTTCCATGGCGAGCGCCCGGGCGATCGCCACGCGTTGTTGCTGACCGCCCGAGAGTTGGCTCGGGTAGTTCTTCTCCTTGTTGTCCAGCCCGACGCGAGCCAGGAGCTCTCGGGCCTTCACCTTGGCGGCCTCGGAGCCGACGCCCTTGACCTTCACTTGGCCAATGGTCACGTTGTCGAGGACGGTCAGGTGCTGGAAGAGATTGAAGCGTTGGAACACCATGCCAATCTGTGAACGTTCGTGGCAGATCTGCTTGTCACTTCGTTCGTAGAGCTTGCCGTCGCGCGCTTCGTACCCCACGAGGTCACCGTCGACGCGCAACTCCCCCGCGTCGTGACGCTCGAGGTGGTTGATGCAGCGAAGCAGCGTGCTCTTGCCCGATCCCGAGGGTCCGATCAGGCAGGTCACCTCGCCGCGCACGACCGTCAGGTCCACACCCTTCAAGACCTCGACGCCGGCGTAGGACTTGCGAACGTCGCGCGCTTCGACCATCGCCGTCGTCACGCTGAAGTCCCCTGGACGGCGACGTCGCGCTTCGTACGAAACTTGGAGAGGATTCCGCGTGCGTCGTGGCGCAGGCGCTGCACCGGCGTCATGGGCGGTGAGCGAAGAGCACCCTTGGCGAAGTGACGCTCGAGGTAGAACTGCCCGATGGAGAGGATCGTCGTCACGATGAGGTACCAGATGCTCGCCACGATCAGCAGCGGCATCACCTTGAAATTGTTCGCCGAGATGTACTCGGTGACGCCCAGGACCTCGGCGACGCCGATGTAACTCGCGAGCGACGTCGTCTTGAGCATCGAGATGACCTCATTGCCCGTGGGCGGAAGAATCACGCGCATCGCTTGGGGCAACACGACGAAGCGCAGCGTCTGGCCGCGCGTCATGCCCAGTGACGTCGCCGCCTCGGTCTGGCCTTCGTCGACCGCGATCAGCCCGGAGCGGGCAATTTCGGACATGTACGCCGCCTCGTTCAGTCCGAACGCCACCAGGGCAGCGCGAAAAGGCGTGAAGGTCGAGACCGATGAGAAATGCAGGAAGGTCACGTGGAAGAAGGGAATGCCGATCGTGATGACCGGAAAGAGGATGGCAATGTTGAACCAGAAGATCAACTGGACGTAGACCGGCGTACCGCGAAAGAACCAGGTGTAGGACCAGGCGGTCGCAGAGAGTAGACGGTTGTGCGAGAGGCGCATGACGGCAATGATCACGCCGAGCACGATGCCGATCGACATCGAGAAGACTGTCAGTTCCAAGGTGAGGACCAGGCCGTGGAGAACTTCGGACGTCGTGAAGAACTGGCCGACGACGTTCCAAAAGAACCTCCAGTGCAGGGGCGTCTGACAAATCCGGTGGCCGTTGGTCGTGTGGCAAACCAGTTGGCCGGTGGTGTCGGGCACTTTGGACAGGAGGGTGTGCGCCAACATCGAGATGAAGAGCAGCGCCGCCGCGGCGCCCACCCATCTGCCGTAATGACGAACGGGGACGACCTTGACGGTGGCGTCCCCGTTCGTTGTCATGCGTGTTGTTCTACTACAAGAATCTAGGAGAGCGCTCCGTTGAGAATTATCCGAGACGACGGAATGGCGCCCGAACTAACACCCCACTTCTTCAAGATGGCGCCATACGTCCCATTCGCGATCAACGTCTTGATGGCTTTTTGGATCGCGATGGCGAGACCCTTGCCGGCAGGGGTCTTCGGTGTCGCGATACCGTACGGGGCGACGTTGACGGCCTTGCCTATCAGTTTGAACTGACCCTGGGCGACCGAAACGATGTAGCCGGCGATCTGACTGTCAACGAAGCCGACGTTGGCCTGTCCGGACAGGACCGCGGTGTTGGCGACCGTCTGCGTGGGGAACGAAAGGATTGTCAACTTCTTGCTCGACGAGCACTTCTTGGCGGCGGCCTGCGCGTCAGTCAGTTCGACCGTGCCGGTCTCGACCGCGACCTTCAGACCGCAGAAGCTCTTGAAGCCGTTGAACTTGGCGGTCGACGTCGAGTTGGCGTAGACGCCCTCGCCAGCCTGGAAGTAGTCGACGAAGTTGACCTGCTTCTCACGAGCCTTGTTGTCGGTGAACGATGAGTTGCCGATCTGGTACTTGCCAGACGTGATTCCGACGAGAATATTGTCAAAAACGACATTGTTCTCAGCGACCTGTAGTCCGAGCGTCGTGCCGATGGCCTTCATCAGGTCAATGTCGAAGCCGACCATTTTGGTGCCTTTCATCGACTCGTCCGGCGCGTACGTTGCGTCAGTCGCCACTTGGAGCGTCGTGCCCTTGTACGTCGACGGCACGGCGCCGGCGTCGGCCGCGTTGTACTTTCCGCTCGTCGAGGCGGCACCCGCCGCGACGCTCGTGACAAGGACGAGCGAAGCAATCCCCGTCGTGACGAGTGCGGAACGCACCCGTGAAATCCGCTGCATGGAAACTCCCTAACTGTTCGCGCCATGGTCGGCGTCTGGCCTCCATTGATACCAGAAATCAAACACCGCCAACCGGCAGGGTCTGGAATTCGCTCTCGTGGACCGGTACGAAGCCTCGATTCACTCGTTTTGGCAGGAAACGGAAGATCACGAGCGAAACGACCCCGGCGGTCAGCGCCGCCACGACGCAGCCACGATGGAGACCGACCATGAAGGCCTGGGTCACTTCGGAGCGTGGTCCGCTCTCGAGGGACGAGGGCAAGTGCGCCACGGTCGCCTGGGCTGCGGCCATCGAGCGCTGGGCGACGTCGAGTTGAGAGGGCGTGAGACCCAAATGCGAAAAAGCGGCACGAACCTGCGGACCGAAGATCGAGGAGAAGACCGAACCAATGATCGCGACGCCCATCGTGCCACCCAACTCGCGCGTCGTTTCGTTGCTCGCGGCGCCAGCGCCGACCTGTTCGGGCGTCAACGTTCCCATGATGGTCGTGGTCGCGGGAGCGCTGATGAGCGAGAAACCGAGCGCCATCACCATCATCGACCCGATGATCGGTCCGAAGAACGACGCCGACGCGCTAATCGTGGCGGCCCATCCCAGCGCGAACGCCATGATCGCGAGACCAGCACTCACGACGTAGCGGACGCCGATTCGTTGGGCCAGTAGCGCGCCGAGCGGCGTCATGATCGCGGTCACGATCGCGAAGGGCAGCGTGTGGACCCCCGCGGAGAGCGCCGAGTAGCCGCGCACCAGCTGAAAGTACTGAGTGATGAGAAAGATGAAGCCAAACAGGCAGAAGTAGCTGGTCGCGATCGCTCCCGACCCGGCCGAAAAGGCGCCGTTACGAAAGACGCGCACGTCGAGCAATGGACCGCTGCGACGCAACTCATAGTTGGCGAAGGCGACGAGCAGGACGAGTGAGGAGACGAACAGCGCCAACGTCGTCGGCGCGAGCCACCCCCACGAAGGTCCTTCGATGATCGCCAGCACCAGGGTCGTGACGCCCGACGTACCGAAGAACAGTCCGCCGATGTCGAGACGGCGCCGGATCGCGCTTCTCGACTCGGGTACCACGAGAGTCGTCGCGATGACGGCGAGCAGGACAATGGGGATGTTGACCAAGAAGATCGATCCAAACCAGAAGTGGGTGATCAAGGCGCCACCGACGATCGGTCCGACGGCGATGGCCGCGCCGGCGACGGCGCCCCAGATGCCGAACGCGGTCGCTCGCTCGGAAGGATCCTCGAAGCTGACCGTGAGCAACGACAACGTCGCGGGGAAGATGAAGGCCGCCGCGGCACCCATCAATGCCCGGGCGCTCAAGAGCGTCGTCACGCTGTGCGAGTACGCCGCGAAAAGAGAAAATACGCCGAACGCCACCAACGCGCCTGTCATCACACGCTTACGCCCGAGGCGATCGGACATGCCGCCGCCCGCCAGCAAAAGCCCGGCGAACGGGAGCGAATAGCCGTCCACGATCCACTGCAGCGCCGAGTTCGAGGCATGAAGATCGCGGGCGAGTGTCGGCAGTGCGACGTTCACGACCGTGTTGTCCACCACCACGAGGAAGACGGCGACGCAGAGCACCGCCAGAACCTTCCATCGTCGATCGCGTGCTGACACCGGCACCGGCCCTCCTATAGAACAATGTTCCACTAGTATAGAATATTGTTCTATACTGTGTCCAATGGCAACACGACAATTTCGAACGCCCTCAAATCAGATCGGAGCTGAAGTCTTGGCGGCCGGTCTCGCGATCCTCGAAGAAGACGGGCCCGACGGTTTCACCGTTCGCGCGATCGCGTCGCACGCCAACGTGGCGCCGATGGCGATCTACAACCATTTCGACGGCAAGAACGGCGTCCTCGAGGCGATCTGGAACGAGGGTTTCGAGCAGTTGCGAATGGACCTCAGCGCCTCGAGCAACGATCCTCACGCCGACGTCGTATCGGCGGGTCTCGCCTACCGGAGTTTCGCGCTCGAACACCGAGCCCACTACACGGTGATGTTCATGCACCATTTCGTCGGGTTCGAGCCGTCACTCGACGCCTCACACGCGGCGGCCCGGACGTTTCAAGAACTCGTGACGCACGTCGAGCGATGTCAGGCCCTCGGCTTCTTCGGCTCGTATCGAGCGACCAACGTCGCTCAGATGATGTGGGCGACGAGCCACGGCTACGTCGCGCTCGAGATCCTGAACATCAACTTCTCAGACGACCCCGACGCGACGTTCAGAAACCTGCTGAACGGACTATGGAATGGGTTGGCGAGGTGAGTTTTTTCTGGAAGGCGGCCGGCCAACGTCCGGGGCGGTGCGGTAGGAGCAGCATGTCGGTGAGTTCCCTGCCGGTGTGCTCTTGGCGCCACACCAACTGCTCCTGCGCGGCGGCGAGCACTCGGTCCGCGTCGGCGCATTCGGTGCGCCACGTCGGATCGGCGACCAGGTCAAAACACTTGTACGATCCGTCGCCGAACTGCACGTAGCCGAGTTCGTCGCTGACCGACACCGCGAGATTTCTGCTGTTCAGTGAACGTTCACGCGGCCACTGCGGCGTTCGGTCACTGATCCAGTACTCACGGAAATCCCACTCGTAGTGCGCGGCGCGACGCCACGACGTCGACGCGTCGTCAAGAAGTGCCAACAGGGAACGACCATCGCACTGCACCGGCTGATCGAGCCCGAGGGCCTCGGCGAGTGACGGCAGGAGATCCACGTTCTCGGTGAACGACCGAACCGACGATCCCTTGTCGGTTCGGCGGGGATCGCGCCAGAGACCGATGATGTGGTAACTCTGCGGGAAGAAACCGAGCTTCTCCTTGAGGCCGTGATCGCCAAGTTGTTCGCCGTGATCGGACGTCACAATGACGAGTGTCTCGTCCCACTCGCTACGCGCCTCGATCGCGGCGACGACGCGGCCCAGTTGCGCGTCAACCTCGCTGATCATGCCGTAGTACTGCGCTCTGAGGTGGCGAATCGCGTCGACGTCGGTCGGCGCCGCGCTGTCAGCGACCGTGAGCGCGATGTTGTGCAGGCCATGGCGTCGCTCCTCTGACACCGGGCTGATCGGGAGTTCCACGTCGGCGGGGTCGTACATCGTGGCGAACTCCCCCGCCGCGGCGTAGGGCGGATGGGGTCGCAGGTAGCTCAAGTGCGCGAACCATCCGCTCTCCTGGTTCACGAGCCAGTCAACGAATCGCGTCGTCAAAAAGCCACTGAGTGAATCCTGCACCGGGCGGTCCGGTTCGCCGCGCAAGAGCGCGGCCCAACCGATTGGCACGTCATAGCCCTTGGCGCGAAGGTACTGCAACCATCCCGCCTGACTCTCGGGCAGATAGAGACCGACCGAGAAACCCGGCAGGATGCCGTCGTAGTTGTCCAGGCGCGGATCGTCCGTTCCCTCGGCCCGGTTGGGATCAAGCCCCTGGTCGGTGTAGCCAAAGAGTGTCGGGTCATAGCCCGCTCGTCGCGCGACGAAGGCGATGTTGTCAAGCCCGCCCGGCAGCGGCGTCCCGTTTGCCACCACGCGATTGTTCATCAGGTACGTGCCCGTGTAGAGGGCGGCGCGCCCGGGTGCGCACGGAGCGGACTGCGAGTAGTGACGTTCCAGACGCACGCCCTCGCTCGCGATTCGGTCGAGTGTCGGCGTCCGTACCAGAGGGTGCCCGGCCGCGCCGTACGAATCACCTCGAAACTGGTCGAGCGTGATGAAGAGCACGTTCACGACGAGGCACTCTCCACGATGCGGTGCATGTGCGCGGCGAGATCGTCGACGATCTCTATCGCCTCGGGCACGAGGCCACCCATCCGAAGGAATCCGTGGATCATGCCCTCGGCCTCGAGCAATTCGACCGGCACGCCGAAGTGCTCCAACAATCCCGCGTACGCCACGCCCTCGTCACGCAGCGGATCGCACTCGGCCACGAGTACGATCGCCGGCGGCGCTCCGATGAGGTTGGCGAACATGAGAGGCGACACGCGTGGATCGGTGTGGTCACGCCACTCGCCCAGATACTGGCCGTAGTCGTAGCGCAGGTGGTCGACATCGAGCAGGTAGCCCTTCGCGTAGGTGTGCGAGGAGTCGGTCAACATCTCTGGCCCGAGCGTCGGATAGATCAGGACCTGCGCAGCGATGCCGAGCGGTTCGCTTCGCGTCAGCGCCGTCGCCACGGCGATCAACGTCGCGCCGGCCGAGTCGCCCATGACGATCAGTTTCGATCCGTCGTGGGCGAAGTCCGCGAAGTGCGCCGACACGTAGCGAATAACGTCGACCGCGTCGTTGATGCTGGCTGGGAACTTGTTCTCCGGCGCGAGTCGGTAGTCCACCGCCAAGAAACGCATCCGCGTGTTCGCCGCCAAGCGTCGGCACAGTTCGTCGTGGGTGTCGAGATCACCGGCGACGAACGAGCCACCGTGAAAGTAAACGACGAGCGCGTTGGCCTCGTCGAGCAGGGGCCGGTACAGTCGCGCGGCGAGCGTACGCCCCTCGAGCTCCAACGTGACGTCAGTAATCGAGTCGACGGGTTCGAGTTCGCCGCGCATTGATTCGGCGAGCAGGCGGTACGCGGCGCGGCGGTCGGCCGGGCTCACGGACGCCGGATCGGGGGCCGGGCTCTGCGTGACGGCCCGTACGTAGGGCTCGAGTGCTGGGTG